>CAYNGN010000380.1:0-3060 GCA_964396615.1 uncultured Thiothrix sp.
TGGCTTCCTATGCCAGCTCCTTATCTGCTGTCACCGTGGATTTGGCGGCAGGAACGGGAACCAGTGGCGATGCGCAGGGCGATACACTTATCCGTATTGAAACAGTTTTAGGATCTTCCCATGATGATAGTTTAACGGCGGCGGCGGCGGGAAGCATTCTGCAAGGGGCGGCTGGAGACGACACTCTAATTGGTGATGCAGGAGTTGGGAAAACTTGTGTTGCACAATAGCAGTATCTAAGGGGGAGTCAGCCTGTTCGCCAAAAATAGCAGGAAAGTAATGTGGCTGGAGTTTTCCTAATAAGATATTGCAATCAGTAATTGTGAGTTCACCACCTGCACCATAAGCCGCAGGGCCTTGGGTAGCGCTGGCAGAATCAGGGCCAACGCTAAAACGTTCTTGGTCAAAATGCAGTAGCGAGCCACCCCCAGCAGCAACTGTATGAATGCGTAACATAGGCGCACAGACACGCATTCCAGCAATTTGTGCTTCAGTGGTGGTTTCATATTCTCCATTATAGTGACAAACATCGGTTGATGTGCCGCCCATATCAAAGCCAATAACCTGCTTAAAGCCTTCTGCTTCAGCGGTGCGTACCATGCCAACAATTCCCCCCGCAGGCCCTGATAAAATAGCATCTTTCCCTTGAAAGCAGGAGGCCTCGGTTAAGCCGCCATTCGATTGCATAAATAATAAAGGGGTATTTGGCAAGTATTGTGCGATTTGCTGTGTATAACGCCGTAAAATAGGCGAAAGATAGGCATCAATAACAGTGGTATCGCCACGACTGACAAAACGAATCACAGGATTGCTTTGATGGCTGGTTGATATTTGGCTAAAACCGATGTTTTCCGCGATTTCAGCCACTATTTGTTCGTGTTGCGGATAACGATAGCCATGCATAAACACAATGGCAACGGCACGTAATCCTTGTCCCCATGCGGCTTTTAACGCTTTATGTACTGCGCTGTTATCAATAGGGCTTAGTACTTTACCATTGGCTTGTAGGCGCTCATCAATTTCAATCACGTTACGATATAACATGGTGGGTAATTCAATATCGAGGGCAAATAAATCAGGTCGTTGTTGATAGCCAATGCGTAATGCATCAGCAAAGCCTTTGGTAGTGACCAATAATAGGGGTTCACCTTTATGTTCGAGCAGTGCATTGGTTGCCACTGTTGTGCCCATGCGCACCGCTTCAATGTGTTGTGCGGGCAGTGGTTCAGTGGTTGGAACCCCCATTAAGTGATGAATGCCGTGGATAGCAGCATCTTGGTAATGGCTGGGATTATCAGAGAGTAGCTTATGGGTGGTGATTTTTCCTGCGGGATCACAGGCAACAATGTCAGTAAACGTACCACCACGATCAACCCAGAATTGCCATTGTTTAGTCGCGTTGATCATTGTAGTCACCATGCTTACCTTATAGAAAAGTTGCCATCATGACGTGAGGGTAGCTTTTGGGTCAAGTCATCTAGGCTTATTACGCAATACATTAATCAATTCAAGCATAACCACAACACCATATCCTGAGTACACAATAATTAAGGGCATAAAGGTCATGCGTCCACGACTATAGTTTAAGCCTTCTTGTCCAAGTGATAAGACGATGTAATAGCAAATAGTAAACAGAAGAAAGACTTGTAATACTGCCTGCTGTGGTGCGCGTTTAAGCGCTAGGATAAAGCCGATAATGGCAAATGCATAGACAGCTAATAATTGCAGTTTGACTAGTAAATCCAAGGATGAAAACCAGCTGTGTCGTGTTGTCATTTCCTCTCTTTGTTGTTCTGAGGATGCTTTAGAGACTTGATCATTCAATAAGAGAGAAAGGTTGGGTACACCTGACTCAAACAGCATTGAGTAAAGCCCATCTTTACCTTTTATAATGTCCCAAAATATATCCAGATTCGACAGGATTATTTCTTTGGCTAAGGCTTTTTCCTGTTCTAGACGTTCTGCTATCGTGGAATAGTTAAGTTGAGCGCGTAGCATCTTTTTTACTTCATAGATGTTATCAATATTTTCTTTGACTTTAATGATATGTCCTGCACGATAAATCAGTAAGTTACTACTGGGGTTATCCGTATAGACGTAAGCACCATAGGTTAGCCCATTGCGTACTGTCCATGCGCCCATGAGCAGAGCAAAAGGGAGTACGATTAACAGTGATGAGCTTACGACCATTTTCCAGCTAAACGTTTGCATGTGTTTGGCAAACACGAGTTTTACCAAAATAATACCAATGACTACGATAAAACATAAAAAAGTAGTAATGGTTTTAATCAAGGTCGCAACAGCAATTGTTAGTCCTAATAGCAATGCCCATTTTTTATAATCAATGTGGGTACTATTGAGTAGCTTTACTCCTGCATAAGCAATGGATACCGATAATAGTCCAAATGGAATTTCAGTGGCGAGGAATAAGGAGTAGTAAAGTTGTGTTGACGATAATGCCATAAAGCCCACCGCAAACAGACCTGCTAAGGGCGACCATAATAGCGTGGCAAGTTTGTAAACCATGAGCATGGTTAATAAGCCAATCAGTATTTGTACGATAAACAGCGCATAGCGATTCTGCCCTCCCATGATTTTATATATGCCTGCTATTAATAACTGATAGCCTGGCCCTTGGCGTAAATCATTGGTGTCTTTGTCTTTAGAAACGACAAGAGAGCCCGTATCAAGCAGGGCAATTGCAGGGGTTTCATAACGACTTATATCTTTATTAACAAAGCGGCTGGGGTCGATTTGGTTAGCATAATCTAAGACGAAAAGCCGACTGATAAAGGTAAATGCTAATAACAGTCCTAAAGCAATATAAATGGATTTTCTCGTGGTTTTTGTTGGCGTTGAAAACATAGCACTCTCGATTTTGGGGGATTGTTATTGATGTTGCGTTAGGGAATGCAGTTTGCAACTGCTTCAAAGTAAGCAGATTCTAAAACATTTTGTTGTTGATAGTGAATGTATTTATGTTCTCGCACCCTTCTATTACGTTCAGGGTACTAGTAACTAGCTCTCTGAGCGTAGTCGAAGAGCGCGGGAAAATTGAAT
>CAYNGN010000381.1:0-1587 GCA_964396615.1 uncultured Thiothrix sp.
CGGGTAAAAGCATTGATAATATAACGGTGTCTATCTTTTTCATTGTGTTGTGCTTTACACCATTTATTGGGCTTATTACCATAAACGTTGGCTAACCATGCTTTTCTATTTTTGCCTTGTAGTTGTTGCTGGACTTCAAGTGAGTAATGGTGTGCTTGTGCTATAGTCCATTGCGGTGGAATGCCAGCATGAGCCATACAGATTTTTTTGGTTTTATCGACCTGTAGTAAAGGCAGTTGACATAGCCAGTCTATTAGCGCTTCACGATCATGTGCTTGTAAAATAGGGTCAAGTGTTGCATTGCCTTTTAGTAAACCATGATGAATAGCAAGGAGTGATATATCATGATTACCCAGAACAGCAACGACTGACTCTGCTAAACTTTTTAGTAAGCGTAACGTCGCGAGTGAGTCTTCACCACGATTAACAAGGTCACCCGCTACCCACAGTGTATCCTTTTCGGGGCTAAACTGTAGTTTATCCAGCAGCCGCATCAGTGAGCTATAACACCCCTGAATGTCACCAACAGCATAAATTGCCATAGTCGATTTAGATTTTTAAGTAACGTTAACCTACAAACACAACGGATAAGAAAGAAAACCATGAAAAAGCAATCAGTAAAACGACAATTAATAAGGGAATTTTAAAACCGAAATCGAACATGTTATTAGCCTCTGTTGATGAATCTATTGATAAGTTAGTTAGTACTAATGTTATGATATTCATAAAATGATAGCAAGTTGGCTTTTTGTTAAACTTAAAACGTAGATTTAACCTTATGAGTAATAAGAAACAAACCCCACCTAGTTTTGAAGAAGCAATGTTGCAGCTAGAAACACTCGTTAATCACATGGAAAACGATACATTATCCTTAGAGGCTTCTTTAGAGGCCTTTGAAAAAGGCATTCATTTAACGCAAATATGCCAAAAGGCGTTAAGCCAAGCCGAGCAGGATATTAAAATACTGACTTCAAAACAGCAAGAAATAGGTTTTGAGCCATCATGATTGGGTTAAATGATGTGTTAATGGGGTATCAGCAGAGAATTGAGTCAGTGCTGGATAATATCTTGCCGCGGGCTACGCTTAACCCTATTCAACTACATGGAGCAATGCGTTATAGCGTCTTAGAGGGAGGGAAACGTGTGCGCCCATTATTAGTTTATGCGACAGGTGAGGCATTGGAGATTCCAGTACAGCAGCTTGATATTGTTGCTGCTTCCATTGAATTGATACATGTTTATTCATTAATACATGATGATTTGCCAGCAATGGACGATGATGATTTACGGCGCAATAAACCTACTTGTCATAAGCAATATGATGAGGCAACAGCCATTTTAGCGGGGGATGCATTACAAGCATTAGCGACTTATCTGCTTGCGAGTTCACCCGCTTACTATCTTGCAGCAGAGAAACGCTTGCAGTTGATTAGTCTATTGTCATTAGCATCAGGCTCCAGAGGGATGGCGGGAGGGCAAGCCATTGACCTTGCTTCTACTGGCAAAGAGTTGACGGAGCCTGAGTTGGAGTATATGCATATTCACAAAACAGGTGCGCTTATTCGTGCTTGCATTCAAATGGCTTGT
>CAYNGN010000381.1:1607-3045 GCA_964396615.1 uncultured Thiothrix sp.
ATTTGTGCAGATGACATAACCGATGCACAACAGCATAATCTTGATCGTTTTGCCCAGTGTATTGGTTTAGCTTTTCAAGTGCGTGATGATATTTTAGATATTGAAGGGGATACCGAAACACTTGGTAAAACACAGGGTGCTGATATTGCTGCAAATAAAGTCACTTATCCTTCTATCTTAGGCCTTCAATGTGCGCGACAAAAAGCAGTCGATTTACATGCTGAAGCGCTTAATTATCTAGCAGATTTTGATAGAGCAGCAGATAATCTGCGTCATATTGCAGATTTTATTGTGAAGCGTCTTAAATAGACCTATAGTATCGCCCCATTTATGAAGCATTGCCGCCCTTTCGATTTGGAGATAAGAAGAACACGTGTCCGCTGCTATTAATACCCCTTTTGAACTTCGTGACTTAACACTGACAGAACTCCCAAAGGTTTGTGATGAATTACGTGATTATCTGCTTGAATCCGTGTCTCAAACAGGCGGGCATTTGTCTGCGAGTCTTGGTACTGTTGAGCTGACAGTTGCTTTGCACTACGTGTTTAATACGCCTACCGACAAAGTTATCTGGGATGTTGGGCATCAGGCGTATATTCACAAAATTCTCACTAATCGTCGTGAGGCACTGAAAAATATTCGACAAAAAAAGGGTATTTCTGGTTTTCCAAAACGTAGTGAAAGTGTGTTTGATACTTTTGGTGTAGGACATTCTAGTACCTCAGTCAGTGCTGCTTTAGGTATGGCATTAGCAGCGGCAGCTCAAGGTCGAGAACAAAAATCTATTGCTGTGATTGGTGATGGGGCAATGACAGCAGGTATGGTTTATGAGGCAATGAATCATGCCGGAGATCTTGCTGCTGATATGCTAGTGGTATTGAATGATAATGATATGTCCATCTCACCAAATGTGGGCGGATTGCGCAAGTATTTAACCCGTATTTTATCAGGGCATTTCTATTCTAAACTGCGTGAAAGTGGCAAAAAATTACTGCCCGTTTCGGTACAAAATTTTACCAAAAAAAGCGAAGAACATATGAAGGGCATGATTATGCCTGGTACGTTGTTTGAAGAAATGGGATTTCACTATTTTGGGCCTGTTGATGGGCATGATGTTGTTGAAATGGTGCGTATTTTTGACAATATAAAAGATCATAAAGGTCCCTGTATCTTACATGTTGTTACTCAAAAAGGGCATGGTTATATACCTGCTGAGCAAGACCCCGTTGCTTATCATGGGCCCTCTCCTTTTGATCTTAAGCAAGGGATTATTCCAAGTACTCACGTTTCTTCTCCTACTTATACTCAAGTATTTGGTCAGTGGATTTGTGATATGGCTGAGCAGGATGAGCGTGTTATTGGTATTACACCAGCGATGCTTGAAGGTTCTGGTTTGGTTGAGTTTTCACAACGTTTTCCTGAACGTTATTATGATGTT
>CAYNGN010000382.1:0-552 GCA_964396615.1 uncultured Thiothrix sp.
GCAAAGCAATCAAGACAAGCCGCTATTTTCCTTGGTGCTAATGATGGTATGTTACATGCCTTTAATGCGAACACGGGTGAGGAACTCTTTGGTTTCATCCCCAATGAAGTTATTCCCAATTTAGTCGATCTCACTTCATTAAAATATGGCTGTCAAGATGAAGAAGATAGTGAAGAAAGCTGCATTCCTCATCAGAACTATGTTGATGGCACACCTGTTGTTGGAGATGCTTATTTTGCAGAGGAATGGCACACGGTTTTAATTGGCTCTTTAGGTAAAGGAGGAAAGGGAATTTTTGCATTAGATGTTACCAACCCAGATCCCAATACCGATCCCAATGTTTCCTTAACAAAATTTGATACCGATAAAATCATGTGGGAACTCTCTGCAACACAAGCGGCACATAGTGCTTCAGTTTATGCCGAGCATATGGGCTATAGCACACCAAAACCTGCTCTTGTACGTCTTAATAATGGCAAGTGGGCTGCTGTTATTAGCAATGGCTACCAAAGCACAAGTGGTACAGCCATGCTATTCCTCATTGACCTCAGT
>CAYNGN010000382.1:567-2511 GCA_964396615.1 uncultured Thiothrix sp.
AAGCGATCGGTACTGAGGTTGGCTCACCTGATTCACCCAATGGGCTTTCCAGCCCTATCGCTGTTGATACAAACAATGATAGAACGGCTGACGCTGTTTATGCAGGTGATTTGCAAGGTAATATGTGGAAATTTGATTTAAGTAGTACAAATTCAGATAACTGGACCGTTACTTATAAAGATGGAAACACACCCAAGCCCTTATTCACAACGTGTGAAACCAATGAATCCCCTTGTACAAAACCTCAAATAATCACCGCAAAACCAGAAGTTGGTCATCATCCAGCAGGGGGTTACATGGTGTATTTTGGTACAGGTCAATATGTTGACGTGAGTGATAACGTCATGTCAGCCTCACCTGATATACATACATTATATGGTATTCGTGATAATGGCGTTGCCCTTTCAAATTTAACAACTCTGGTAGCACAAACCATACTACAAGAATCAATTGTTCCAGACACGGGTGGTGATTTAAGAGCAAGAATCACATCAAACCATCCTGTTGACTTTACCACTCAAAATGGCTGGTATATGCGACTCATAGCACCTAATAACACCAAACAAGGCGAACGAATTATTGCCAGAGCATTACTAAGAGATGACCGGTTAATCATCACGACCCTAATCCCTCCGCAAAACAGTTGCACATGGGGTGGGTCTAGTTGGATAACCGAAATCAATGCGCTTGATGGAACGCCACTTGACTTCCCGCCAATAGATATTAATGATGATCTACAATTTACAGATGCAGATAAAATTGATTATCAGGGCAACTTACAAGTAATTTCTGCTATCAAAAAAATCTCATTAGGTATGGTTTTAAGCACACCAGAAATTATTACCCATACTGTACTTTCTGAAGGTAAGTATTTGAATGGAACACTTGGTACCATTGGTATGTTTAGAGAATCCACCAGTCGTGCTATTGGAAGACAATCTTGGAGGCGATTGCGTTAAACAAGATAATAAATATAACAACCACACTCCCCTTTTTCACTCATGAGTGGAAAAGGGATTGATCGTTAAATTTAGTGTACAAGAAAATACAATAAAAAAGGAATAGCACCAACAAAACCAGAACTCATATAACGTATAACTGTTTTTGTCTTTGCTTGAATAAGAAAAAAATTAATCAATGCTGCCAACATAGCAATACTGGCTAACCCAATATCACCCTCAGCAATCAATAAAATAGGTAGAACTGACCATAGATGAAGCAATAATGATGGCTGCTTCGATGCAGAAAAATGATTATCAATGTCCAATGGTTTCCGCTCACCATTATCACGACAATGAGAATTCGCCGCATTTTGTTCCAATATTCGATGCTTTAGCACAGATTCACTTCCATCATCAACGCGTTCTTTTTTTATCACAATCCTTAGTACTGCTGCCATAATAATGCATCCTATTGTTTTGTAGTTCTATATTTTCTTACAATGAAGTGTAGTAAAAAATATAAAATTGAGATATTTAATTTTTTTATACTAACAATTTGGACGCTATTAATGCCTATTCCACAAACATTTATCATGACGAAAGAAATGATTGTCGCGATACACGACAGAACCCCGTTATATGTCATGGGTATTTGAATAATAGTTTATATTGTAGGGATGGTTATATTTTATTAAATTGAAAAATCATTTATAATGGTAATTTATGCCTTATTCACCAACAGCAAAAACCATCTGGACATTACTTTCATTATTGATACTCATTGGTCTTATTGGACTAAACTATCAACTAAAATCCAAAGTATTTCCCTTACCAACACTTACCATTCCTCCTGATTCTACTTGTGATTTAAGAGCCTCCATGTGTACTTCAGTTCTTCCCAAAGGGGCAAAGATAAGCTTTGCTATCACACCAAAAGACATACCCTTATTACAACCCCTTAGCTTAGAAGTGATCACTGAAGGCATTAAAGTATCCAACGTTG
>CAYNGN010000382.1:2547-3045 GCA_964396615.1 uncultured Thiothrix sp.
GCTATAACCGCACACTATTAAGCACAGTAGCAAAAAGCCATTTTAAAGGAAAAACCACCATTCCTATTTGCATCCGCAATAAAATGAACTGGCAAGCCAGTGTTTTATTACAAACAAATCAGGGGCTAATAAATGTTCCTTTTCACTTTCAAACGCTAAAATAGCAACTATAGAACAAAAATACTGGCTAATGACCCGCAGGAATATCAGGCAAGCTGGTTGTAACATCTGTATTTTGCGCGCGATGACGCAACACATGATCCATCACCACTAATGCCAGCATCGCCTCACAAATAGGCGTGGCACGAATACCGACACATGGATCATGTCGTCCTTTGGTAATCACCTCAGCAGGTTCACCTGCAAGATTCACGGTTTTTCCTGCCAATCGCAGACTAGAGGTTGGTTTAAAAGCGGTATGCACAACCAAGTCCTGTCCTGATGAAATACCACCAAGCACCCCACCAGCTTGATTGCCTTCAAAACCATCCATCGTCA
>CAYNGN010000383.1:0-2985 GCA_964396615.1 uncultured Thiothrix sp.
ACGATGGCGAACAATTGCAAGCATGGGCAATATCTCAAGACTTGCCTGAAGCCGAGGTGGGAATGAGTACGACAGCGTATTATCAGTTGTTGTGTAATGTGCTGGAGAGGAGACAGCAGGCAAAAGTAGCCTAAGTCGTAGGGTGCGTTGTATGCACCAAAGAGAGCATAAGGTGCATAAAATGCCCTCTACAGAATGTTACAATAGCCCCTTCACCTAAAGAGTCCTGTCAACCATGAAAAAACGTGTCCTATACAGCCTCGCCAACTACGCAGAAATTGTACGCAAAAACGGTTATTTTGTTGATAAAACGCATTACTTAGCAAAGTTAGAACGCGTTGAAAATCCCGTATTTTTGCGTCCAAGACGTTTTGGTAAATCGCTGTTGTGTTCAATACAACGTTATTATTACGGTTTGAATTATGCCGATCAGTTTGACACCCTTTTTGGACAAACATGGATTGGGCAGCACCCAACGGGTAATCAAAATCGGTTTATTGTGCTGTCGTTGAATTTTTCGGTGATTGAACCCAGTGCCAGTATTGAAAAAATTGAATATAACTTTAAAAGTCATTGCAATACGGCGCTGTATTATTTACGCGATGAGTATTCGCAGTACTTGCAAGATATGCCAGAGATGGTGATGGAGGACACTGTTTCAGGCAATTTAACCAAATTATTGCGTTATTTACAGCAGAAAAATTTGCCGCCGCTTTATTTGCTGATTGATGAATACGATAATTTTGCGAATCAATTGGTCATTGCCAATAAGGATGCGTTGTATCAACAATTAACCGCAGAGGATGGTTTTTTCAAGACGTTTTTCAAAACCTTAAAAGCAGGGCGTGAATCGGGGGCGATCCATAATGTGTTTATTACAGGCGTATTGCCGATTGCCATTGATGACATGGCTTCGGGGTTTAATGTCGCGAGTTTTATTACCTTGCAGCCTTTATTTGAAAATATGTTAGGGTTCACCCAAGCGGAAGTTGATTCTTTATTGGATGCGATTTACGAGGATTATCAAATAGATCTTAGCAGTCGTGAGGAAGTTGGCGAGGTGATTAAAAATCAGTACAACGGTTATCATTTGGTGACGGATGATGGCGAAAGTGTTTATAACTCAACCTTGGTGATGTACTTTCTTAATTGGTTTCAGGATTATCAAACCATTCCCAAGCGTCTGACCGATTTAAACTTAAAAACCGATCTATCTTGGGTGCGTCGTTTAACCGCTTCTAATCCGCAATTAACCGAAGAATTTGTCAATCACTTAAGTATTCATAATACGATTCGTTATGATGATGTGATGTTGGAAGAAAAATTCAATCGTTATCAATTTTTTGAAAAAGGTTTTTTTCCAATTTCTTTTTTCTATTTGGGTATGTTAACCATTAAAGATGATTATTATCTACAATTACCCAATTTGAATATGCGGCGTATTTTTGTTGAGTATTTTAATGAGATTCACCGCATTGATGTCTCGACTCGTCATACGGAATACATGGAGGCATTTTCCAATCAGCCACAATTAGAACCGTTATTCACAGGTTACTGGCAACACTATATTTCACAATTGCCTGAAACCATTTTTCAGCAAGTGAATGAAAATTTTTATCGCACCACGTTTTATGAACTGTGTAGCCGTTATCTCTCCCGCTGGTTTACATGGCATGTAGAACGTTCTTATCCACAGGGACGCAGTGATTTAGAATTTGTCGGTAAATACCATGAAATCTATGCAGGACTGCGTTGGGTGATTGAGTTTAAGTATTATTCCAATACCAAATTTAACAAACTCAATACCCGTATTGAGGATTTTCAATTACAAGCAAAGGACACACAACAGATTGCAGGGTATGTTGAGGGTTTGAAAGAAGAATACCCTGAAGCAAAGATTTCGCAATATGTGATTTACTGTTTTGGTAATCAGGGGTTTCGGGTGTTTACAGTTTAAGGAATATGCACGAAATAACATATCACGTTACAATTGATAAATAACATATACGAAGTAGTGAGCATTTATATGAATAAACATACCAATGATATTTCTATTTTCCTCAATCAATGGGAAATTTATCAACACGTTGTTAATGCTAACTTTATGGCACATGAGCAAATAAAACAGCATTTACGAGCGTATTTTAGCCAGTATCGCCCCGATGCTTTTTCGGTATTAGATTTAGGCTGTGGTGATGCGTCTGTGTTGTCAGATGTCTTGCAAGGGCGTGCAGTAGTCAATTATAGCGGTGTTGACCTTTCTGCGGCGGCATTAGAGATTGCCGTCCAAAACACCCAGAAAAGTTCACTCAATGCGCGTTTTGCAATCGGTGATTTGAAAAGTTTTGATACAGTGATCGAGTCACAAACGTTTGATGTGATTGTCGCTGGATTTTCCCTGCATCATTTATCCGCTGATGAACAATATGATTTTTTTCAACGCTGTCGTTCGGTGTTAAACGACAAGGGAATACTGATTATTTATGATGTTCTACGTCGTCATCAGGAAAGCCGTGAGACCTATTTAGACCGTTATTGTCAGCAAATAGAACAAGAATGGCAAGGACTGACAACGGAAATGCTCACCGCCATTTATGGCCATATTAGAAGCAGTGATTACCCGCAATCATTGCAAGAAGTAGAAGCAATGGCACAGGAAGCGAAATTCAATAATGTTGCTGTGGTATATAGTGATGCGTTAGCGTTTCATCATTTATTGTATGTGACGTGATAACAGTGGCATATCCCAGCTGGGTTTTTGCGTGACTATAATGTTGATAAATCATAGTCTTTTTTCATAATGCCTTTCTAATCCTGACGAAATCTTAGCCCATTGAGTATCACTAAGACGTTGCTGATGTAATTTGAATGCATTTTCAGATACAAATTCCTCATATACATTAAAACGATTTATATTTTCGTTGTCTTGTGATACCTCAAAAACTAAGCAACCTGCTTCCTGTCGCGTTAATTGAATATGATTCG
>CAYNGN010000384.1:0-2978 GCA_964396615.1 uncultured Thiothrix sp.
CGAATGATCTCTGTTTTGGAAAAAACAGGGCGTGTTCCTGAAGCCTTACGTCATGGGCGAGCAGGTGATCGTTTGCATAAAGTGGCTAAGCTCTTTCGTGAATCTGATGCGGTTGGCATCAATCGGCAATTACTTTCACACTGGCATGATCCTGAAAATGTGGTCATTGGTAGTAAAGAACCTATTTGTATACGCCAGCGCAGTCAGCTTGAGGGCTTAGATCATATTTCGCAAATGATGTATACCGATACTTTAAACTTCCTTGCTGATGATATTTTAGTGAAAGTTGATCGTGCTGCAATGAGTAATAGCTTGGAAACACGCGTGCCCTTCCTTGATCATAACGTCGTTGAATTTGCATGGCGTTTACCCTTGTCCCAAAAAATACGTGAGGGTGAAAGTAAGTGGTTATTGAAACAGGTTATGTACCAATACTTACCAAAAGAAATGATGGAGCGTCCTAAAATGGGTTTTTATTTACCCATTGATAAGTGGTTACGTTCTGATTTGCGTGATTGGGCAGAAGCGTTATTAGATCAAGATCGTTTAAAAGAAGAAGGTTATTTAAACCCCGACCCCATACGCAAAAAATGGGATGAACATTTGTCAGGAAAAAGAAACTGGCAATTTCCGTTGTGGGATGTATTGATGTTTCAGGCATGGTTAGAAGCGAATGGCTAAATAAATGACAAAATAAATATCCTGAATCTCACGACCCAAGCCACCCGCTGAAGCGGGTGGTAGTTGACTATCATTTCGATAATAGGCTCTATATACTATTTCCTACGACTTTAGTCCTAATACCAAAAGACAACGGCAAGGAAATAATCATGGATGTAAAATGGTGGGTAAAAATACCCGCGAAAATAGTGTTATCTCGTTTACCCATCAAATACTCAACATTTCGTCGCTTATCAATGTTTAAGCATGGTGACATGATCGATCCTCAGTATGCCTTTGACATTGCAAAGCAGCATTATGATAAAGCAAAATCATCACTAAAACAGGGCTTTACTGCATTAGAATTAGGCCCTGGTGATTCGCTAATGTCGGCGCTAAACATCACTGCCTTGGGCGCTGAAAAGTGTTATTTGGTTGATGTCGGTGAATTTGCTACAAAGGATCTTGAACGTTATAAAGCAGGGCTTGCTTATCTTGATGAGCATTCGATGGCGTTGACTAAGGTCAATAAAGACCCTGAAACATTAGCAGAGTTATTGGACGCTATTGATGCAAGCTATTTAACCAATGGTCTCGCTTCTTTAAAAACGATTCCTGATCAATCGGTTGATATGATTTGGTCTCATTCTGTTTTACAACATGTAAGATTGGCAGAATTTGATGCCGTTCTAGCAGAACTGTATCGTGTTTTAAAACCCAATGGCATTTTTTCCAATGTGGTTGATTTAACCGATACGATTGACGATACGCTGAACAACCTCCGTTTTAACGATAAATTATGGGAAGCTGATTTTATTGCTAATTCAGGGTTTTATACCAACCGTTTGCGCTATAGTGAAATGATGAAGAAGTTTCAACAAGCTGGATTTACCGTTAGCTCAGAAGAAACACGTTCATGGGAGAGCTTACCCATTAACCAAGCACGCTTTAATCAGAAATATAAAGACTATCCTGAACAGGATTTACTTATTTATGGTTGTGATGTGGTTTTAAAAAAAGAACTGCAATAAAAACGTCAATAATGCCCGAAATTGATCTTAACAGCCCAACGCTATAGAATCTTCGTTATTAAAATAACACTCTTCTAATCGTACGCTATTGAGGATTTACACATGAACATTAAACGCTCTGGTCATCGCTATATTGACATCAACAGTGACAAAACCATTGATACTTGGTTTCCGCGTTCAAACAAAGCGATTGCCCGTAGCTGTCTCGCACAAAAAGTTGGCTTAATTAAAAGTGAATTTATTGAGGTTGAAATTGATAGTGATGCAGCACCTGTTAGCACTGAAGATGTGTATTTGCGCTTGCATTTATTGTCTGAATGCCAAGTAAAACCGCATGACATTAATCTTGACGGTATGTTTGGTTTGTTACCGAATATTGCATGGACATCCGCAGGTCCTGTGATGCCCGCAATGGTTGAAGAGCTGCGTGGCTTAATTGCTGAAGAATATGTGCAGCTTACTGTTACATCAATTGACAAATTTCCACGCATGACGGATTACGTGATTCCTGAAGGGGTAAGAATCGGTGATGCCGATCGAGTCAGATTAGGCGCGCATCTTGCATCAGGCACAACAGTAATGCATGAAGGTTTTGTTAATTTCAATGCAGGTACTTTAGGCTGTTCAATGGTTGAAGGACGAATTAGTGCAGGTGTTGTGGTTGCAGATGGCTCTGATATTGGTGGCGGTGCTTCTATTATGGGGACGTTATCAGGCGGTGGTAAGCAGGTTATTTCGATTGGCGAAAAAAGCTTATTAGGTGCAAATGCAGGGCTAGGTATTTCTTTGGGAGATGAGTGCATTGTGGAATCAGGTTTATATTTAACCGCAGGATCAAAAGTCAAAACCCCTGAGGGTGAAATTGTTTCTGCGCGTGAACTTTCAGGGCGTTCAGGTCTACTTTATCGTCGTCATAGTCAAACAGGTGCGATTGAAGCCATTGCTATTAATGCAGAGCTTTGGGGGGGGTTGAATGCTGCATTACATAATAATGCATAAAAATTTTAGTCGGTATTCAAAGGGCAATAGATTACCCCCAAGGGTAACTTATGCCTATTTTCTTACCAAAACATGGCCTGTTATCCAACGCTGTCATACAAGGTACACCATCACGTGATTTTTAAAAAATGCTTTAAACGCTGTCTTGCCATTTCTGTACTTTGCACAATGTACTTCGAGGTTAACCACCAACTCTCACCTTGATCAGCACAACGTAAGCGATCTATCTGGCAGATTGAGTAGATGTTCACCCACTCGCCTTCAATTTTAAGTGATACACCAATGCCT
>CAYNGN010000385.1:0-2965 GCA_964396615.1 uncultured Thiothrix sp.
CATTTAAAGCACTCGTTAGAACATACTCACCATACCCCCCCCCAAAATGGCGACAACAGTTTGAAATCCAGTTCAATAAACTCCGCCACGGTGTGGGTCGAGCGGCTAAAACTGCGATGCAGTTTCGTTATATGACTGTCGGTGTCGCCTTAGCCATGCTGGTGTTGTCCGTTGGCTTAATTGCGACAGGAATGGTTAAATTTAAAGCCTTCCCTGATTTAGAAGGCAATAACGTTGAAGCGCGTATCTTACTGCCACAAGGCACACCTTTAGCTGAAACCGAACGGGTGATTGGCGTATTGTTAGCATCACTAGACACCACCAATCAGCAACTCAGTGAAAAAGAAACTGAGACACTGATTAAAAATATCCAGCTCTCCTATGGCAAACATGGCGATGTGCCTGAAAATGGCTCACATTTAGCAACGCTAAGCATCGACTTACTGAATACTGAAAAACGCCATAGCAGCATTAACGACATTGTTGCTCACTGGAAACAAAACACCGATGTCTTACCCAATATCATCAATATTCAATACAAAGAAGCCCGTGTCGGCCCCGCAGGACGTTCAATCCATATCCGCCTGACAGGGCATCATTTAGACCAACTTTCCAGCGCTTCATGGGAAGTACAAAACTGGCTACGGGGTTATGCAGGGGTAAACAATCTGCTGGATGATCTTCGTCCAGGCAAGCCGCAATACAGTATCAAACTAAAACCTGGGGCATTAGCCGCAGGCGTAGATTCACACAGCATTGCCACGCAACTGCGTTCAGCGTATCAAGATGTCAAAATCAGCGAAATCTACCAAGGACGAGAAGCGTATGAAATCATCGCCAAACTAGACAGTAAAGCGCATCAAGAATTAAGCGACTTCGACAACCTGACGGTTTATTCAAAAACAGGCAAAGCAATTCCCCTCAGCACAGTGGCAACGATTACCGAAGAACGTGATTTCGCCCGTATTGGGCGTATTAATCATCAGCGTACGATTAATATTTATGGTGATGTCGATGCCGAAATTGCTAATACTTCGGAAGTGATTAAAGGGCTAGAAGCGAATTTCTTAAGCAATTTGCAACAACGCTATCCCAATATCACTTTTTCCCTCAAAGGTGAAGTTGAACAGGGCACTGAAACCAAGAGCTCCATCCTAACAGGCTTTGGCTTGGGTGCTTTTGGCGTGTTTTTGCTGCTGAGTATGCAATTCCGTAACTATCGCGAACCTTTAATTGTGATGATCAATATCCCACTGGCACTGATTGGCGCTATTTGGGGACACTTTATTATGGGGCTTGATTTTACCCTGCCGAGCATGATTGGCTTTGTCTCCCTTGCAGGTGTGGTGGTCAATGACTCCATTTTACTGGTCGAATTTGTTAAATACCATGCTGCCGAAGGCATGAGCCTACACACGGCAGCACAACATGCTGTGCATGATCGTTTTAGAGCGATCTTTCTTACCTCCGTTACTACGATTGCAGGTATGACACCTTTGTTATTTGAAACCAGTTCGCAAGCCTTAATACTGGTGCCAATGGTGACCAGCATTGTGTTTGGTATGTTGACTTCTACCTTATTGATTATGCTGGTATTACCTTCGATGTATGCGATTATGGAGGATATTGGGTTTGTGTCGTTGACGAAGAAACAACAAATACAATAAAATATTTGGATAAAATTGAGGAAAAACCCTATCACAACCCCGATGACAGACCTAACAACTGATAGTTTTCATCCCGCAAGCCAACTAAGATGGCATTGCCATCATTAGCAATGCGTACTTCGCCAAATTTTGCTTGCTCAAATGTTTCTGCCTTGCCTTCTTGAAAGAAAAAACTGTTCGCACCTAACTGAACGCGTCGTTTTCGATAACGAAATTGGATGTATTTTTCACCTTGTTGCAAGGTTTCATGATCACTCGCCACGCGTAATAGCGTTATTTCGTGGGCGCTATTGCGGCTATAAACCAATAAACCTTGCCCTTGTTTGCGGGCAAGGTTGTCTACCTCACGGGGAATCGCATAATTCAGCACCATATAATCGCCTTGCATTAATGAACGGGGATCAACAGGCGCTAGTTTAATAAACGCTTGTTCACCCGTTTTGAGTAACTGCTCTTTTTCCCACACTGAATAAGAAAATACACCTAATACCAATAATAAACCTGCGATAACACTACTTTTTGAAAATTTATGCATGATCTTGATCCTGTTGTTTTTGCCCTTGACGATAGGTCATGATGCCTGCGATTAACAAAATAAGACCACTGCCCATTAACAATAACGATTTATGTAATAAGGTAAGATCAAGTTGGTAATAATAGCGCCCCATCGCATAGATCAACGAACAAATAGCGAGGGGGATCACTATGCGATTATTGCGTTCAATCCCCAGCAATAACACTAATAATGACGCGAGTATTGAGGGTGAATAATAAAAAACAATGGATAACACGAGCATCAATGCCAATAATCCCCCTTTGAGTAGTGGCTTCTTATCGCCATCAGCATCGCCATCAAAACGTTGAAAAATTCGATGAATCAGCCATGCAAAGCCCCCAAAAAAACCAATAGCAATGATTTCATGTAATGGAAAAAGCGATAAGGTATCCCATTGATGACTAAAGGTATGATAGAAATGATCAATGATAATCGCTCCGAGCAATAAAGCACTGACTAACGCATACTGAAGAGGGCGAAAAATGGCATTGAATTTACTATTAACATAACGCGATTCATTGAGCCATATCCAACAGGTAAACAAGGTGGTCATCACCATGAGTACCGCCAGACTTAATTCTGCTATCTGCATTTTTTGAGCAAGTATCAGCAGGGAAATAAAGAGTAAATGCACAGATAAGAATTTATGCACACTGTAGGGATAAAAACGAATACAAATAATTGATGCAAGACCCATTGTAAGCGCGGCAGACTCGATATGATTCGTCATCAGTCCCATACC
>CAYNGN010000386.1:0-2955 GCA_964396615.1 uncultured Thiothrix sp.
TCAATTTTCCGAACAAAATTTTATTGGTCAATCACTCGCTATTCAGAAAGTTTTTCATGCCATTGGACGCTTATCACACACTAGTATCTCCGTATTAATCACGGGAGAGTCAGGCACAGGAAAGGAACTGATTGCTAAAGCATTACATACCCATAGCCCACGTGCCAAAGAAGCGTTTATTGCTATTAATACCGCTGCCATTCCTGCCGAATTGCTAGAATCAGAGTTATTTGGTCATGAAAAGGGCGCATTTACAGGCGCTCATGCTAAACGCATTGGGCGTTTTGAACAGGCAAACAATGGCACTCTATTCCTTGATGAAATTGGCGACATGCCACCCGACTTACAAACCTGTTTATTACGTGTTTTAGCGGATGGTGCATTTTATCGCGTTGGTGGGCACACACCTGTTAAAGTCGATGTGCGCATTATTGCCGCAACCCATCAAAACTTACAACAACGGGTTCATGATCGTTTATTTCGCGAAGACCTTTACCACCGCCTCAATGTGATTAATATTCACTCCCCTGCCTTGCGTGAACGTCCAGAGGATATCCCGCTCCTACTTGCCTATTTTTTAGAAAAATCGGCGCAGGAACTACATGTAGAAGTAAAAACCTGCTCTGAAGAAGCTATCCAGCAACTACAAAAACACGCGTGGAATGGCAATGTAAGGCAACTAGAAAATACAGCTCGTTGGTTAACGGTTATGGTCGCCAGTAACGAAATTACGAAAGAAGACCTTGCCGACGAGTTTTTTACGCCCAATACACAAACAACGCCCATCACAATGAATAATGATAAAAACTGGGAACAAGCCTTAACAAGCTACGCAACGGACTGTTTACAAAACGGTGCGACTCGTTTATTAGATGATACAACACCGCGTTATGAAGCTATTATGATTAAAGCGGCATTGGAGAAAACCAACGGAAAGAAAAAAGCAGCTGCTGACTTGTTAGGTTTAGGGAGAAATACACTGGCTCGTAAAATGAAAGAGTTAAGCATTTGACTTTCCCAAAATCCTAAGCTTCTCCTGATCGGGATCTATTAACGGAATTGAAGCCAATAATTTTTTCGTATAAGAATGAGACGGGCGTTGGTAAATCTGCTCAATCTCCCCCGCCTCAACAATACTGCCTTTATACAACACCAGTACACGATCACAAATATGTCGTACCACACTCAAATCATGTGAAATAAACAGCATACTTAAATCTGTTTGCTGTTTTAAATCCATCAACACATTAAGAATTTGTGCTTGCACGGATACATCCAACGCACTCACTGGCTCATCACAAACCAGTAATTTAGGTTCAACAATCATCGCTCTTGCAATACCAATACGCTGGCACTGCCCGCCTGAGAATTCATGTGGAAAACGATTCAAGTAGCTGCTAGACATACCCAATGCACTCATCATGCTCGTCACTTGTTGACGTACTTGTGCTTTACGCAAATTAGGCTTCAAATTCAGCAAGGGTTCGGCAATAATCTGTGCCACCGTCATCCGTGGATTTAACGCATCCAAAGGATCTTGAAAAATAAGCTGCACGTCTTGTCGATAACGACATTGTTCTTTTTTGCTTAAAATAGCCAGATTATTGCCTTGCCAGATAATACTGCCTGACTGAAATAATTGCAAACGCATAATCGCCCGTGCAAGCGTTGATTTACCACAGCCTGACTCACCGACAATGCCTAATACTTCACCTTGTTGCAAGGTAAACGAAACATTATCCAGTGCTTTTAAGCGTTGGTTTTTACCAAGCGTAAACTCGACACACACCTGATTAACTTGCAATAAATTCATTATGCATCTCCTTGCTTAAAACAAGCATAAGAATGGCTTTCGGTTACGATAGTATCTTCTGGCTGTTCACCCTGACAACGTGCTTCAGCATAAGCACAGCGCGGATGAAAAGCACACCCTGTTGGCATATTTAATGGATTAGGTGGCTGACCTTGTATTGTCTGTAATCGACCTGACTCACTGATATTCTCAGGGGTTGCCGCTAATAATGCTTGTGTATAGGGATGCCTTGCCTGTGTATGAATCTCTGCCACCGTACCTCTTTCAACAATCTTCCCTGCATACATAATGACAATATGCTCACACAGCCCTGCAACCAGCGGTAAGTCATGCGTAATCAGCACAATGCTGGTATTGTCGCTCTCATGAATCTGACGCAATAAACGAATAATATCCGTCTGCACGGTAACATCTAACGCCGTTGTTGGCTCATCAGCAATCAACAATTGTGGTTGACACAACAAGGCCATAGCAATCATCACCCGTTGACGCATACCGCCTGATAATTGATGCGGATAGCGATTAAAACGCAGCGCTGCATCGTTAATATAAACTTTTTCTAACATGGCTATCGCCATTTTTTTAGCCTCAGCTTTAGCCATTTTTTTATGCACTTCAAGCACTTCAACAAGCTGTGTACCAATACGCAAATAGGGATTTAACGCGGTCATGGGGTCTTGAAAGATAATACTCATTGCTGAGCCACGAAGTCGATTAAGCTGTTTAGCGGATTGATTAATCAACTCCTGTCCTTGAAACTCTGCCGACCCTGAAACCTGTGCATTGTTTGCTTGCAAGCCCATTAATACGTGGAATAACTGGCTTTTTCCTGCGCCTGATTCACCGACAACAGCAAGGGTTTCACCTGTTTTTAAGCTTAGATTTACGCCTCGAACCGCTTGTAATACGCCCTCTTCTACTTGAAACTGGATATGGAGGTCGGTGATGGTTAATAACGTAAGCACTGGCATAAATTTCCTATCGGTCTTTAGGGTCTAAGGCATCACGCAAGCCATCCCCTAAGAAATTCAGACAAAATAAGGTAATAGCCAACAGTACCGCAGGAAATAACATCATCCAATACGCAGACTCCATTTGTTTCGCTCCTTCATTAATTAACACACCCCAACTGGTCATTGGTT
>CAYNGN010000387.1:0-2953 GCA_964396615.1 uncultured Thiothrix sp.
TAGTAAAATCAAACGTTGGCTTTTCAACATAAGACCTTATTCCATCAGGTACACCAAACGTAAAATCAGGAATAGAAGCTGCCCGTAATCCACTACTCACAACCCCCACCTCCAAGCTAATGGAATCCCCTACTTGCACTTCACTACCAGAAGCCATAGACCACTTTCCAAAAATGGTAACATTACTTGCTGGCAGCCAATTTTTAGCACTAAAAGAAGCTGCACGCGCTTTAATAGAGAGCGTTAATGGCTTAGAGATAATATGTTCCGCATGTTGTGGACGCGAATATAAATTAAACGTACTAAAGGTTTTTACACGTTGTTCATCAGGCACTAACCCATGAAACTCAGCAGGGGCTATCGTTATTTCACCACTTTGCTTTGGGAAAAGTGCGTAGGTTCGCTCAGTAACATGATAAGAGCGACCACCAATTTCTCGTTTATAGGCAGGCCGAGAACTCAGCGGAATTATTTCAGCCGCATTATTTTCAATAACAGGTTCACTTAATTTAGCCTTCTCAAGCGGCACAGCATAATACAATCGCTGTGCTAATAGCACTTGGCTGTTTACATAAGGTTGCTGCGGGGTTGCTTCGATTTCAATAAAAATACGCTCCTTACGTGTATGTACAACGGCAGGCTTTTTGCTTACCTCAATCGTTAATGGTGTTGTAGCATAATAACCAATTTTTATCGCGGGTATAATAGTTTTCCCCATAGCACGAGGCAATAACGTAACAATCCAATTTCGTTTAATCAGCGTTGAACCACGCTTCATATCAACACTGCTACTATTATTATGGCGTAATAACTGGAAGTCTTTTTCTAATACCGAAAAATCAGGTTTATCATTAATCGCCCCTTCTGCTGATACTGTCAACGTCAATGTTTCATTAGGTTCAACCACCGCAGGATGAACCCAGACAGAAATCTTAGCTGCTATTACACAAGTGCTTAATAAATAAAAAAATAAAGCAATAATAAAAGCATGGAAAGAATTAATTTTACACAGCATTATGGTCTTTTTTCAGCACACTGTCTTACCAGTGCTCCTCTTCATCATTTGCCCCTCGTTGCTGGTATTGCTGCTTGAATTTACGTCGCCATAAACCAGAAGGGTCATCAGGGATACTCCGTAACCATTGTTGCTTAAAACGTTCTTGCTCTTGCTGGCTTGTTGGATCTGTAGACTTTTGTTTTGATAATTGCTGTTTTTCCTTTTCTTGTTCTGTTACTTTTTTTTGCCCTTCTTGCGTGTGCTGTTGCTTGTTTTCTTCTTTGTTTTTAGCGGCTTTCTTTGCAAACTGGGGATTTTCTTTATCAAATAAAGCAATCCTTTTTGTTAACAAATGATCTTGGATTATTTTAAGGTTATATCTTGCATCCTCATGGCTGGGCTGCCTTTTTAGTGCAAGCTGTAAGGCAGACACTGCTTCGTGTAACTTCCCCATTTTGGCAAAAATAGTGCCTTTATTATACCAATCCTCAGCTGTATCCGCTTTTTTCAATAATTGTTGCGCACGCTGATAGTCGTCTTGTTGATAAGCAGAGACCGCTTGCCAATGTTGATTATTAAACTGCTTTTCAGCCGCCGCAAAGTCTTTTTGTTCAAATAATCGCTTAGCACGCTGATCATTGTTTAACCATAAATTACCCCATTCAAAAGCATATACCGCTTGTGGCTGTGCAATAAACACCAGTAATAACAAAGACAATAAATAACCTTGTCGAAAAAGTAATAAAAATAAAGGAATTAATGGCAATAATAACCAAATGCCATCATTTATAGAGGTATATAGCCGTTGCTTGCTAGTCTTATTTTTATCATAGGCTAACAAGCTGTTTTTTTTATAATAATCCATCAACCGCTTCAAATCCTTATTGTCAGTGCGCGCTTCACTATATAGCCCTCCACCTGCTTGTGCTATTTTCTTTAAGCTCAGCGGGTCAAGACGACTTATAACCTGTCCACCTTGACGATTTTTTACCACACCACCATCACTAAGAGGAATCAAGCTACCTTGTGTTGTACCAAAGGCAATAATAGAGACCGTATAGTATGCTGCTTGAGCTTTTTTAGCCGCCGCCTCTGCTTTTTCTTGATTAGCGGCACCATCCGTTAACAATAGAATATGCCCTGTACGTAAACCTGCTTGTTTTAAGAGCTGTATTGATTGCTCAATAGCACGATCAACACGGCTTCCCTGTGCAGGCATAGCAGCAGGTGTAAGATGCTCAACTTGTGCGGTAAGTGTCGTCATCTCTGTCGTTAAGGGTGATACGCTAAAGGCTTCTGCAGCAAAGACAACTAAGCCTGTTTGCCCCTCTTTTCGCTGGTGAACAAGGTCAATCAACTTAAATTTTGCACGTTGCATACGACTAGGCTTATTATCTTCGCTCAACATCGAGGTCGATAGATCCAATGCAATGACTAGACCTTGCTCTAATTGATAGGCAGGCTGCTGTTTTTTATGCAAGGATGGTCCTGCTAAGGCAACAATAGCCAGCCCTATTGCCACACTCCATAACCACCTCCCTCTTCCTGCTATGGAATGATTTTCTTTATTACTCAACACATAAGGTTGCAATTGAGGATCAATAAACTGATCCCAATGCTGTGCAAGCTGATGCTTTCTTCTTTGTTGCAAAATAAATAGCAACAATAAAAATAGTAGCCATATAGGAATAAGTAGCAACCAATAAGGATACAAAAAATGAATATTAAACATTATTCATCCATACCATGCGCAAACTAGCCAGCAATATGATGAATAAAACGGCTGCTGCCAACGGCCAATGAAATAAGTCATAACGTGGTCGCCATTGCTCTGTTTTACTAACAACAGGCTCTAAGGTATCAAGCTGCTGATAAATAGTATCAAACTCTTTAATAGTACGCGCCCTAAAATACTGCCCTCCTGTTATCTGTGCAATATGCTGTAAGGTTTTCTCA
>CAYNGN010000388.1:0-2904 GCA_964396615.1 uncultured Thiothrix sp.
AAGGTTGCTGACGCAATTGGCGCACCCTCCTGAATATAAGCCTCAATTAATACCTTTAAAAGATGTTGTGAGCGTTCATTGAGTTTCAATTCAGGAAAGTTTGACATAAAAAATACTAATAAAAGATAAGCTATATATAAGCGCTATGTAGCATAAGGTACAATTGAAGCAATACGCTCCATTGCTTGTTCTAAATTAGCCATACTCGTGGCAAAAGAAATGCGAATATGCCCTGCTGAGCCAAAAGCAGAACCAGGTACTAAAGCGACACCTGTTTTATCTAACAGCAACGTCGCCAACTCAGTATCGTTACTCACTCCATCAATACGTTCAATCATCTCTTCCACGTTAGGAAAACTATAGAACGTACCATTAGAAGGCAAACAACGCATACCAGCAATACTGTTAGCCATTTCAACGACAAAATGATGCCTTCTTTCATAAGCAGCCACCATGGTTTTAATGCACTGTTGATCTCCCTCTAAAGCCGCAACTGAAGCGTACTGCGAAATAGATGATGGATTTGATGTACTTTGCATTTGCACAATCTTCATCGCCCGAATAAGTGCCTTTGGTCCCGCGGCATAACCAATACGCCATCCTGTCATTGCATAGGCTTTTGATACGCCATTAACTACAACACAACGCTCACGTAAGGCAGGGGTTGCATTGACAATATTAACAAAATCAGTATCACCAAATAACACATGCTCATAAATATCATCTGTCATTATCATGACTTCAGGGTGGCGTAACAATACCTCACCTAATGCTGCCAATTCCTCACGTGCATACGATACACCCGTTGGATTTGAGGGACTGTTGAGCATCAATAAGCGTGTTTTAGGCGTGATTACCGCTTCAAGCTTCTCTGCTGATAATTTAAAGTGATCATCAATCCCTACTTCAACAATCACTGGAATACCTCCTGCTAACATCACCATATCAGGATAAGAAACCCAATAAGGCGCAGGAATAATAACTTCATCACCGTCATTCAATAAGGCTTGAGTAAGATTGTAAATACTCTGCTTCGCGCCTGTTGATACTAGAATCTCATCAGTAGCATACGATAACTGATTCTCACGTTGAAACTTATTAATCACTGCGTGTTTTAACTCAGCAATACCATCTACAGGGGTATAACGTGTTTTACCTTCCATAATCGCTTTAGTAGCGGCTTCGCAAACATGGGCTGGCGTATCAAAATCAGGCTCACCAACTCCCAAACCAATAATATCTCGCCCTTCTGCTTTAAGTTTTGATGATAAGGCCGAAACGGCTAATGTGGGTGAGGGTTTGACCTGCTGAACGCGATCAGAGAGCTGCATATTAAAATTCCTTTCTCTAGCTTGAGTATTTCTTCGTATTTTTTAATGTTTCGCTATCTCAAAGGACAATAACACCTCAAAAAACTGTGCAATATATCCTCCAAATGATAACAATAAATGATGTTACCATCATGCAGCAGAACAACAACCTCTAAATGGTAAAATTACACAGCAAATTTTATGGCAAGCAAAGCATTCCAATTACATGCAGACTATCAACCTGCAGGCGATCAACCTACTGCGATTCAATCACTACTTGATGGACTAAATGATGGTCTATTGCATCAAACCTTATTAGGCGTTACGGGTTCAGGAAAAACCTATACCATTGCCAATATTATTCAACAGACGCAACGTCCAACACTGCTAATGGCACATAATAAAACCTTGGCAGCACAACTTTATGGTGAAATGAAAGCCTTCTTCCCACAAAATTCTGTTGAGTACTTTGTGTCTTATTATGATTACTACCAACCCGAAGCCTATGTACCCGCTTCAGATATTTACATTGAAAAAGATGCGTCGATTAATGAACATGTTGAACAAATGCGTCTATCCGCGACAAAATCACTATTTGAACGTGAAGATGTCATTATTATTGCCACGGTATCTGCTATTTATGGCTTAGGTGATCCAGAGTCGTACCTTAAAATGATGCTACATCTAAACCGTGGCGATATGATTGATCAACGCAATATATTGCGACGACTCGCAGAACTACAATACAGCCGCAATGATACTGACTTACAACGCGGAACTTACCGTGTACGCGGTGATGTCATTGATATTCACCCTGCTGACTCTGATCATGAAGCCGTGCGTATTGCATTATTTGATGAAGAAATAGAACAACTGAGTTATTTCGACCCACTCACAGGCGAAACCTTACGCCGTGTCCCCCGCTTGACCATCTATCCCAAAACACACTATGTAACCCCACGTGAGATATTGCTTGAAGCAGTAGAAAAAATAAAAATTGAGCTAAAAGAACGGCTAGAAGTATTACGTAATGAAAACCGTTTAGTCGAAGCCCAACGCCTTGAACAGCGCACTCAATACGATATTGAAATGATTGTCGAAGTAGGCTACTGCTCTGGTATTGAAAATTACTCACGTTATCTATCAGGACGTGAAGCAGGAAAGCCTCCACCTTGTCTACTGGATTACATGCCCAAAAATACCTTAATTGTCGCCGATGAATCTCATGTAACCATTCCACAAATTGGCGGCATGTATAAAGGCGATTTTTCACGTAAAAGCAACCTCGTTGATTACGGCTTTCGCTTGCCTTCTGCATTAGACAATCGTCCTTTGCGCTTTGATGAGTTTGAGCAAATGATCCAACAATGTATTCATGTTTCAGCAACACCAGGCAACTACGAGCTAGAGCATTCTGACAATATTGCTGAACAACTGGTTCGCCCCACAGGATTGCTTGACCCTGAGATAGAAGTTCGCCCCGTGAGTAGTCAAGTCGATGATGTCATGTCAGAAATCAGCAAACGTGCGGCACTGAATGAACGCACTCTTATCACCACATTGACTAAACGCATGGCGGTAGATCTCACTGATT
>CAYNGN010000389.1:0-2903 GCA_964396615.1 uncultured Thiothrix sp.
CTAATGGACCTGCAATAGGAGTAGGCACTTCTAACACCACTTTATCCGTTTCTAATTCCAATAAAGGCATTTCTTCATCAACATACTCACCTTGCTGTTTTAACCATGATGCAACAACTGCATCAACAATAGACTCTGGTAACTCAGGGACACGAATCTCAATCGTCATAAGAATGCTCCACGCGTAATGCTGTCTCTATTAATAATCGTTGCTGTTGCTGATGTTCTTTTTTTGAACCTGTTGCTGCTGCCGCAGAACTTGGACGACTAATACAGAAAATACCATCGCCTTGGTTGCAGTTTCTAAAACGATGTTTAATACCATCCCACGCCCCTTGATTCAATGGCTCTTCCTGACACCACACTAACTCATCAGCATTCATATACGCATTCAATAACTTATGCATCCTATTTTTTGGAAACGGATAGAGCTGCTCAATACGCAATAAGGCAATATCAATAATATCGTCCTGCTCACGTCGGGCTAATAAATCATAATAAACTTTACCAGCACATAAAATAATACGATTAACAAGGGTTTTATCCTGCAATAATTCATCATCTAAAATAGGATGAAACGCACTTTGATAAAGCTCCTCCAAACTACTTGTCACCCGAGGATGGCGCAGTAAACTTTTAGGGGTAAAAACAATCAGTGGTTTACGATAAGGGCGAATCATCTGCCGCCGTAATAAATGATAAATCTGTGCCGGCGTTGTGGGTATACAAACTTGCATATTATGTTCGGCACAAAGTTGCAAATAACGCTCTATACGTGCTGATGAATGCTCCGCTCCCATCCCTTCATAACCATGCGGCAGAAATAAAACAAGTCCTGATAAACGCTCCCATTTTTGTTCACCTGAGCTAATAAACTGGTCAATAACCACTTGTGCACCATTCGCAAAATCACCAAACTGCGCTTCCCAAATAACTAATACTTCAGGAGCAGAGGTTGCATAGCCATATTCAAAGGCTAAGACTGCCTCTTCTGATAAGAGAGAGTCAGTAATCGTACACTGTCCCTGACCATGCGTCAGATGCTGTAAGGGTATCCATGATTGTTGCTCATGTTGATGGTGATACACTGCGTGACGATGGGAAAATGTACCACGCCCACTATCTTGCCCACTCAAACGCACATCATAACCCTCTGCTAACAAGGTCGCATAAGCCATATTTTCAGCAAAGCCCCAGTCTATTCGCTTGTTACCTTGGAGCATATTTTGTCGTTGAGTCAGGATTTTTTGCAAACGCTCATGAGCAATAAAACCCTCTGGCAGCGAAAAACAACGCTGCGCCAACGTATTGAATAACGCAGCATCACACGTTGTATCTGCAGGATCTGTCCAATGGCGATTTTTATATGCTTCCCAATTGACCTGATATTTTTCAGGAATACTATTAATATCCAATACATGACAGAGTGAATCACCTTTTTCCAAGCGCATTTTATAATCAGCAATCGCTGCCTTTACTCGTTGCTCAGATAAAATACCTGCTTCAATTAAACGCTGACCATAAAGCTGGCGCGTGGTTAATTTACTGCGTATCGCTTGGTACATCAGTGGCTGTGTTAATGAAGGTTCATCCGCCTCATTATGACCACGCAAACGATAACACACCAAATCAATAACAATATCTTTCTTAAAACGTAGCCGATATTCCAACGCTAACTGTGCGGTATAGACAACGGCTTCAGGATCATCACCATTCACATGTAAAATCGGCGCATTAACCATTTTCGCTACATCGGTTGGATAATAGGTGCTACGACTATCGGTATGCGTACTGGTTGTAAAACCAATCTGATTGTTAATGACAATATGAATCGTGCCACCAATAGAAAAACCACGGGTTTGTGACATACTCAACGTTTCCATCACCACCCCCTGCCCTGCAAAAGCCGCATCACCATGAATCATAATTGCTAATGCTTCATCAGTGTTATCAGCTTGTCGAATATCGCGACGCACACGCGTATGACCCGCAACAACAGGGGCAATAATTTCTAAATGGGATGGATTAAAAGCAACGGCAATACGCAACATGCCACCTGAGGGCTGAATATCCGCACTGTAGCCTTTATGATATTTAACATCGCCTGCATAACCTTCATGCTCTTGTGCACCTTCAAACTCAGAAAATAATTCAGCAGGGGGTTTGCCTAAGACATTATGTAACACATTCAAACGCCCTCGATGTGCCATACCAATACTTAATTCTTTAATCTGATGCTTGCCTGCATGATCATTAAGACAATGTAACAAGGGAACTAAACTCTCCCCTCCTTCAAGTGAAAATGTTTTCTGCCCAACATAACGTGTATGCAAATAACGTTCAAAGGTTTCTGCTGCCACCAACTGCTCATACAGTTCAATCTTTTCTACTGCGCTAAACCGTCCTTGCGCTTCACATGATTCAAAATGCGCCTGCAACCAGCATTTTTCCTCAGTATCCATAATATGCATGTATTCAATACCAATTGAGCCTGTATAAATAATGCGTAAGGCTCGGTAAATATTTTGTACTGTTGCAGGTTTGGTCAGAAAAAAATCCCCTGCATCAAACACATCATCGCCCTGTAAATGATGAAGACGATAGTAAGGCAATGTTAACTCATCACAATGTGAATGAGGTTGCTGATGCAATTTACCTAATGGATTAGTATCTGCTTCAAGATGACCTAAGACACGATAGGCTTTGATAAGCTGGATAATATGAATTTGATGACGTTCTCTTTCCACCGCCCGCAGCAGCTCAGCCCCATTAGCTTGACAAGGCTTTGCATAATTGAATAATTCATCAGTACGAAATTGTTGCATCACCTCTGAATGGCGTATACCTTGTTGCAAATCAGCAGGAATGGGTAAGTTAGAAAAATAGTCGCGCCAACTACTATC
>CAYNGN010000390.1:0-2899 GCA_964396615.1 uncultured Thiothrix sp.
AGGCTAAATTAAACGAAAAAAATATTGCTCTATCAGCAGCGAACTCGGTGAATTTCGGACGGATTATTTTCCAGCAGATTTATCATATTCATAGTTACCTTGAGTTAGTTCGGCAAAATGCGATTACACTCGGGGATAAGGTTTATCTTGCTGTTCCTAGTGGTAATTTCGGTAATGCTTTGGGCGGTTATTATGCGCAAAAAATGGGCTTGCCAGTAGAGAAGATTTTGATTGCGTCCAATAACAATAATATTTTGACGCAGCTTATTGCGACAGGAAAATATGATTTAAGAGATTCAACGGTTATCCCGACAACATCACCCGCGATGGATATTTTAAAATCATCGAATATTGAACGTATTTTATATGATTTGTTTGGAGCTGAACGTACGAAAAGTTTGATGTTGCAATTAGATGAAGCTAAGTTTTATGAGCTAACGGCTGATGAACTTGTTATTTTACAGCGCTACTTTGCTGCCGATTTTTGTACGGATGCGGAAGGTCAACAGTATATTCAAGCATGTTTTGCTGATGGGTATTTAATGGATCCACATACTGCAACGTGTTTTAAAGCCTATGATACGTGTCGTGATAAAGACCTAACGACTATTGCGTACTCAACGGCTGAGTGGACGAAATTCTCACCAACGATTGCCAATGCTCTCACGGGTGAAGAAGGTATGCATGATCTTGATGCCTTACAAGCCATTGCGAAAAAAGCGAATATTGCTATTCCCGATAAAATCAATGCGTTATTTGATAAGCCTATTGCGCAAAATACGGTGGTTGATAAGGCTGACATTGAAGCGGCTATTTTAGATTTTTTAGTTTAACATTTGGCAGAATAAAGCTGACCATAAAAAAAGATCGAGAGCTTGAAATTACAGCGAAGTAGTTTGTGTTTGGTGATAAAGAAAATAAATTAAAGCAGAGCTAGAGCTAGAGCTAGGGCTCAAGAGGAATGGGGGGATGAGGGTAAATTTTTAAGTTGTGCAGATAAACCTTAAATATCGCATAATAGAACATGAATAGGTTTTATTATGCGATAGCTGACTGTAGTTGTATGATAATACTTTCTTCTGTAGTACTTTGCTCATGAATGAAGTCTTGAAAAACCTGTTGGTCTAGCTCCATATCCGACGTATAGAAACTACCTGTTAGGGTATTAGCATTGCGTTTGCAAGTAAGAAAGACCATAAGGCCTTCAACTGCATTGGCTAGTAAATGCTGTGCTTTTATACTTGTAAAAGAAGGCCACAGAAGCATGTAGCTATCTTCACAGAGATGATTCAATGCTTCATGTGTGTTGTCGCATTGCTCTTGGTTTTTAAAATTAATTGAGTATTTTAGAATAGAATCTGACATCATTAATCTCCTTTATTAATAGTATTGTGGAAAATACTTATAAAAAAGTATTGTACTGAGTCAGTTATCACTGAGTTTTTCAACATTTTTCCCCTGTTTATATATTGTTAAATAAAGTTTTTATAGTTTTAATTTTTTAAAATCAATATGTTATAAACACTGCCGTAATAATGATAGTAAATGTTATATAAGTGTTACAGAAAGCCCTTCTGGTAACACTTAAGTAAAGATTAGCAAGCAATAGCTTTACCTCTACTTAATACATTAGTGATGTCGTTTTAACCTTATTAGAAAAATAAAATATTTGCTCATTAGCTTAAAAAAGGAGCGCATCAGTGTGTTGGGATTTTGTGTTGTAAATGATTAATTTATTAAGCTTTATTTTTAATGATGTCGTATAAAATTGAATATTTTGATATTGTAGTTCTGTATCAACTACACTCTGTTATTCCCACTAAAAAATATAGGGTTGTTTTATGGAAGAAGAGACTAAAAAGGCTACGCTAATGACGCGTCGTGATTTTTTACTCGCCTCAGTTGCAATTACGTTAGGCATTCCTGGTTGTTATTCATCAGAAGATAAAAAAAGTAACGCAGGTGCTGAGCAACACAATGAACCGATTGAGCATGTCGATAAGCATGAAAACAAGCCTCCTGCTACTGATCAAGTTGCTAAACCTGAGCCTGTTGAGCCAACAAAACAATCTGACCATGTGCTGTATTATGAACGCCAAGATGCTGATTATGCTAAATACCGCCAAGCGTTTAATAAACGGATTACCCATAGCCCGAAAATTATTGCCGTTTGTTTAAATGAAACAGGTGTGCAAGAGGCGGTAAAATATGCCAACTATTATCAATTACCCATTGCGATTAAAAGTGGTGGGCATAGTTTTGAAGGTTATTGTTTAAATAATGATGGTATGGTTATTTCATTAGCAAAATTAAATACCAAAGCGTATGACGAAATAACAGGGCGTTTTGTTGCAGGGCCTGGGTGCAAATTGGGTGAGGTTTATCAATATCTCAATACGTTTGGTAAGCTGCTTCCTGCAGGGTCTTGTGGGGGTGTTGGCGTTGCAGGATTAGCTTTGGGTGGTGGTTATGGCTTTTTCTCTCGTGAACATGGCTTAACCTGTGATCATTTGACCAAGGTAAAGATGGTTGATGGTGAAGGTAATATGCATAATTCGGACGATGATCCTGATTTATTGTGGGCTTGTCGAGGTGGTGGGAATGGTAATTTTGGGGTGATTACCGAATTGACGTTTAAGACGGTTGTTGCGCCAAAGAACTTTACCAGTTATGTGTTTAAGTTTTATAAGTTAACGCCGAAAAAAGCGGAAGAATTGGCTAAGGTGTGGTTTTCTGCTATGGAAACTTTGCCTCGTAGTTGTTATGGCTCGTATATCTTAAATGGTAAAACCTTGACCGTGCTGGTTACCAATACAGAAGAAAGAGAGAGCGCGGCATTGAAAGCGATTGTGAGTAAACTCAATGCCAAGGCAAATAGGCGTGCTTCAGCGAGAAAGAG
>CAYNGN010000391.1:0-2880 GCA_964396615.1 uncultured Thiothrix sp.
CCTACTGTATAGATGTGATTATATTAATACCATTATAATTGCTATCGGGTTTTTCATGTCGTTCAATTTCTCGATAAAGCACATAACTAAACACTGAGGAGAGAATCTATGGCACATATCGTTGTGTTAGGTGCTGGTACAGGAGGTATGCCCGCAGCTTACGAATTCAAAGAAGAACTAGGCGCAGCACATGATGTTACTGTCATCAATGAACAAGATTACTTTCAATTTGTGCCCTCTAATCCATGGGTAGCGGTTGGTTGGCGTGATAGAAACGACATCACTTTTCCCATCGCGAAATATCTCAATAAAAAACGCATCAATTTTATTCACTCACGCTGTGAAAAAATTGATGCTGCCAATAACAAATTGGAACTTGCCAATGGTGATACTGTTGAATATGACTACTTACTCATTGCAACAGGACCTAAATTATATTTTGCTGAACTAGAAGGCTCAGGCCCTGACGGACATACGCACTCAGTCTGTTCGGTTGATCATGCTGAGGCATTCTGGGGTGAGTATCAAAAATTAATTGAAAAAGGTAGTGGTACAATTTTAGTCGGTGCAGCACCCTTTGCCAGTTGCTTCGGTCCTGCTTATGAGTTTGCTTTTATCCTCGATACAGACCTGCGAAAACGCCGTATTCGCGATAAATTCCATATTAAATTTGTTTCCTCAGAACCTTACATTGGCCATCTTGGCTTAGCTGGTGTTGGTGATTCAAAAGGCATGTTGGAATCTGAAATGCGTAGCCGTCATATCCCATGGGTCATCAACGCAAAAACAACGAAGTTTGAAGCCAATAAATGTTTTGTTGATGTAATGAGTGACAAAGGTGAATTAGTTGAGTCACAAGAAATCGACTTTGACATTGCCATGATGCTACCTGCATTCTTTGGCGTTGATGCCGTAAGCGCTGTTGAAGGCTTATGTAACCCACGTGGTTTTGTCATGGTTGATGAGCATCAGCGCAACCCAACCTACAAAAATATTTATTCTGCAGGTGTTTGCATCGCTATTCCTCCTGTAGAGGCAACTCCAGTGGCAACAGGCGCACCAAAAACAGGCTATATGATTGAGTCAATGGTTACTGCCGCAGTACATAACATCCATGCTGAGTTATTAGGTAAAGAACCAGAAGAACAAGGCACATGGGCTGCGTTATGTCTTGCCGATATGGGAGACACAGGTGCTGCATTCCTTGCCATACCACAAATCCCCCCCAGAAACGTAGCCTGGTTTAAGAAAGGAAAATGGGTGCATTTAGCAAAAATCGCTTTTGAGAAATACTTTATCCGCAAGATGAAAAAGGGCTCTTCAGAACCCTTCTATGAAAAAACCATGCTCAAAATGATGGGATTGACACGTTTAAAGGATTAATTCACTATTCAACATTATCTGATTGACACGTAATAGAAACGGGAGCTTGACATAAATTTATGCCACTCCCGTTTTTTTTGCTCATGAAAAAATGATTTAAAATCTAATGAAACTACCTAATAACATTGTTGAAAATGTACAACTTTCCCTTCAAGAAGATATTGCCACAGGTGATGTAACCGCTAAACTCATTCCTGCAACAGCACATTCAACCGCTTATATTATTTGCCGTGATCCAGCCGTTTTAGCAGGCACTGAATGGCTCAATGAAACCTTCCAACAAATCGACCCACGGGTAAAAATCAACTGGCACTATGAAGATGCAAGCCCTATTGAAGCAAACACTTTAATTTGCACCTTATCAGGTTCTTCACGCTCTTTATTAAGCGGTGAACGTGTCGCGCTCAATTTTCTTCAACTTTTATCAGCAACAGCAACACAAACACATCATTATGTTATTGCTATTGAGGGTACTACCGCTAAAATACTCGATACTCGAAAAACTATTCCTGGACTCAGATTAGCGCAAAAATATGCTGTTCGTTGTGGTGGGGGCGAAAACCATCGTATGGGGCTTTATGATCGTGTATTAATTAAAGAAAACCATATTATGGCAGCAGGCTCAATCAAACAAGCAATGATGCAAGCAAAACAACAGCATCCCTCACTCCTCATTGAAGTTGAAACAGAAACTATTGATGAATTCCAACAAGCCTCACAAGCAGGAGCAGATATTATTATGCTGGATAATTTTACGTTAGAAGCCATGAAAAAAGTAGTCTTCCTCAATAATCACCGTATCAAATTAGAAGCGTCAGGTGGTGTTACCCTTGATAGTGTAAGAGCCATTGCAACAACAGGCGTTGACTATATATCCATTGGTCAAATCACCAAAGATGTAATCGCCATAGATTTATCCATGCGTTTTGAATAACATAATAGCCACAGTAATGCATCTAGTCACCACTAAACCGAGTATTTATTGTGGTGTTGGGCAGCTTATTTTAGAGGTAACTAAGTAACTAAATCCCGTCCTCCTTAATTGGGTTACTTACACTACATTCTAAGTAGGCTGCTTCTTTCCTTAACAAGTACCTAAATGTTTGCTATAGTCTTGAAATACGGGCTTATAAGCATCTACCATTTCTTAATTTTGTAAATTCAGACATGATAATAAAAAAACTAGTTTTACTGTTCCTCCTTCTAAATAGCAGTGCCTTTGTTGCCGCAGATGAAGAAAAAACTTCTCGTTTAAAATCACTGGCTAATGATATTGGCATTACTAGTATTACAAACGCGGGTTCCGAGCTTTTATCCGCTGAACAAGCCTTTAATTACACCTTAAAGGCTGACAATAAAATACTAACAGCCTCTTGGCGAGTTACTCCTAAACACTATCTGTATAAGGATAAAATAAAATTTAGTGTTAAATCATCCAATGGTGCTACCTTAGGTAAACCCGTTTTTCCTGCCAGTAAAACAAAAACCGATATAACG
>CAYNGN010000392.1:0-2875 GCA_964396615.1 uncultured Thiothrix sp.
TTTGCTAATGAATAACATACTGATACCTTCTAAACGATGGCGATTCTTAGCGCCTAAGCTTTCGCTCAACCTCCCTACAAGTTACGTAGTTATCACTATTGGATTACGCAACTTTTAATCACCATCGTTAATTAATACAGTTTGTTTATTATGAAATTAGCAGAATTCCAAGCCTATCTTGATCAAGGCTATAATCGTATTCCTCTTGTACAAGAAGTATTTGCGGATCTAGACACACCTTTAAGCACCTATCTCAAACTGGCTAATGCGCCCTACTCTTACTTGTTTGAATCCGTACAAGGTGGCGAACAATGGGGGCGTTATTCTATTATTGGCTTGCCTGCCCGTACCATTATCCATGTTGTTGAGCAAACTATTACCGTTACTAAAGACAAACAACAGGTATTAAAAGAAACCGTTGATGATCCTTTACACTGGATTAGTGACTATCAAGCCCAAATACGAGTACCTGACATTGATGGCTTACCCCGCTTTAGTGGCGGCTTAGTTGGCTATTTTGGCTATGAAACTATTCATTATATTGAGCCTAAACTTGCACAAAAAACACCAAAAAAAGATACCTTAAAGACCCCTGATATCTTACTGATGCTATCTGATGAGGTGGTTATTTTTGATAATCTTACCAATCGTCTTTTCGTCATTGTTCATGCCACTAAAGATACCTTCCATCAAGCACAAGACCGAGTGCAATACCTAATTAACAGACTACGTCAGCCCATTGACCTCTATCAAACATCGGTCAAACCACAACAAATTGATGAAGCCGATTTCACCTCAGGTTTTAGCAAAAAAGACTTTAAACAAGCCGTGGAAAAAGCCAAACGCTATATTAGTGCGGGTGATGTCATGCAGGTTGTATTATCACAACGTTTGAGTATTCCGTATGAAGGCACGCCATTGGATTTATACCGTGCATTACGCAGCATCAATCCCTCACCCTATATGTATTATCTTGATCTAGATGACTTTCATATTGTCGGCTCCTCCCCCGAAATTTTAGTGCATTTAGAAGAGGATACCGTTACCGTTCGTCCGATTGCAGGTACACGCAAACGTGGTGAAACCGCAGAACAAGACCAAGCACTTGAAGAAGAACTCCTTAATGACCCCAAAGAATTAGCAGAACATCTCATGCTCATTGATTTAGGCCGTAATGATACAGGCAGGATTAGTCAAATTGGCAGCGTCAAACTTACCGATAAAATGTTAGTTGAACGTTACTCCCATGTGATGCATATTGTCTCTAACGTCATTGGCACGATAAAACCAGACCTTTCCGCGATGGATGTACTTAAAGCGACCTTCCCTGCAGGTACGGTGAGTGGCGCACCTAAAATTCGTGCGATGGAAATTATTGATGAACTAGAACCTGTTAAGCGAGGTATTTACTCAGGCGCTATTGGCTATCTATCATGGAACGGCAATATGGATACCGCTATTGCCATCCGCACCGCTGTTATTAAAGATCAAACACTGCATATTCAAGCAGGTGCTGGCATTGTTTACGATTCTATCCCTGAACTGGAATGGGAAGAAACAATGAACAAAGGACGCGCTGTCTTTAAAGCAGCAAGCTTAGCCGCCGCAGGTATTGATGGAGAACATAAATAATGACAAATACCACTGCTGCACTAGGAAAAAACTCTTGCCTGATGATTGATAACTATGACTCCTTCACTTACAACCTTGTACAATACCTTGGCACACTAAAAGCAGACGTTAGCGTTATTCGTAACGATGAAATAGATACAGAAACCATCGCAATACTTGCACCAGAACGCATTATGATTTCTCCTGGTCCTTGCACACCTAATGAAGCAGGCATTTCACTCGCAACGATTGATACGTTCAAAGGTAAAATCCCACTATTAGGGGTTTGTTTAGGTCATCAAGCCATTGGACAAGCTTTTGGTGGCAAGGTAATTCGCGCAAAGGAAATTATGCATGGTAAAACGTCCCCCATACATCACAATAACCAAGGGGTTTTTAACGGCTTAAACACCCCGTTTACCGCTACACGCTACCATTCGCTGGTTATTGAACAACAAAGCCTACCCGATTGCTTAGAAATCACCGCATGGACAGAAGATAAAGCTGGAAACTTTGATGAAATAATGGGAATTCGTCACAAAAACTATGCCATTGAAGGGGTGCAATTTCACCCTGAATCTATTTTGACCGAACAAGGCTATGATCTCTTGCAAAATTTCCTTGAAATGTGAAACACCTAAACCTAATTAACCATGACTAAAAAAAATACGGATAGCCCTTACGCCATGCTGCCAGCCCCCCCATTGCACCGACGTATGATTGCCATGCTTTATGATTTTGCTGTTGCTAGCACAGGAATTTTAATTATTGTCACTGTGCTTATTTCCTTTATTTCACCACAAGAAAACATCCCACCTTCAAGTCCTTTGGCCAATATTCTGTTTGCCTTTCAGCTACTCTTAGGCGCACTCTACTTTATCGTTTTCTGGCTGAAGAAAGACTATACACTGGGTATGTCAGTATGGAAATTACGCATTAGTGATAAAGCAGGCAATAAAATTACGCTAATACAAGCCATCATTCGCTACTTCAGCGTTATTGCCATCATGACACTAGGCTTTATTATGGGTGATCAATTGTTACATTTAGGCGCTGGTAGCTCCCTTTTAATGAGCATTTTATTTCTTGGCTTAAGCCTAATGTGGTGTTTATTCAACCCCCATAAACTTGCCCTACATGAACAACTATCACGAACCAAACTGATTGATATAAGATTCAATAAACTAAGCGATCCCCCCAATGAAATTCAATGAAGAGCTTTCCTCTGGTCAATACTATTCCATTACGGCTTACGATATAGGTT
>CAYNGN010000393.1:0-2871 GCA_964396615.1 uncultured Thiothrix sp.
GTTGATCTCCTAAGTAACCGTATTCCCGCAGGTGTTGATGAAGCAGCGTATATTAAAGCAGGGTTTTTGGCTGCCATTACCAAAGGCGAAGCCCGCTCGCCATTCATTAGCAAACAAAAAGCTACGCAATTACTGGGCACGATGCTGGGTGGTTATAATATCCAACCATTAATGGATGCGCTCGAAGATGATGAAGTTGCTGAACTAGCGGTTAAGGCCTTATCGCATACCTTATTAATGTTTGATGCTTTCTATGATGTGAAAGACAAAGCCGATGCAGGCAGCGCCTATGCGAAGCAAATTATGGCTTCATGGGCAGCCGCAGAATGGTTTACTAGCAAACCTGCTTTAGCCGATAAAATCACTGTTACTGTGTTTAAAGTGTCGGGTGAAACTAATACTGATGATCTTTCTCCTGCGCCTGATGCGTGGACACGACCTGATATCCCATTGCATGCGAATGCGATGCTAAAAATGGCGCGTCAAGGCATTGAACCTGATGAAGCAGGTAAGTTAGGGCCACTTAAACTGATTAATACCTTAAAAGAAAAAGGCTTTCCTTTAGCGTATGTAGGAGATGTCGTTGGTACAGGTTCGTCACGAAAATCAGGCACTAACTCGGTGTTATGGCATATGGGGGACGATATTCCGTTTATTCCGAATAAGCGCGCGGGTGGTTATTGTTTTGGTGGTAATATTGCCCCTATCTTTTTCAATACATTGGAAGATGCAGGTGCACTGCCGATTGAAATGGATGTTAGCAAGATGGCAATGGGCGACATTATTGATGTCTATCCCTATGAAGGTGTAGTCAAACGGCATAACAGCGATGAGGTGATTGCAGCGTTTTCATTAAAAACTGAAGTCATCCGTGATGAAGTTCGTGCTAAAGGACGTATTCCATTGATTATTGGGCGTGGTTTAACAGGCAGAGCGCGAGAGGCGTTAGGTTTAGACCCCTCTGATTTATTTATCCAGCCTGTTGACCCAGAAGAAACAGGCAAAGGCTATACCTTAGCGCAAAAAATAGTGGGTAACGCCTGTGGAACAAAGGGAGTGCGTGCAGGCATGTATTGCGAGCCTAAAATGGCGACGGTCGGTTCACAAGATACCACAGGGCCAATGACACGTGATGAGCTAAAAGATCTTGCTTGCCTTGGTTTTTCCGCTGATTTAACCATGCAGTCTTTCTGTCACACGGCGGCGTATCCCAAGCCTATTGATATCAATACGCAGCACACGTTGCCTGATTTTATGATGACCCGTGGTGGTGTGTCATTGCGTCCAGGTGATGGGGTTATTCACTCATGGCTTAATCGTATGCTGCTCCCTGATACGGTGGGAACAGGCGGTGATTCGCATACTCGCTTCCCGATTGGGCTTTCTTTCCCCGCAGGTTCAGGTTTAGTTGCTTTTGCTGCGGCAACAGGTGTCATGCCATTAGATATGCCTGAGTCGGTGTTAGTGCGTTTTAAAGGTGAGATGCAATCAGGTATTACCTTGCGTGATTTAGTCAATGCCATTCCTTATGTGGCGATCCAACAAGGCTTGTTAACCGTTGCTAAAGAAGGTAAAAAGAATGTATTTTCAGGACGTATTCTTGAAATTGAAGGCTTGCCTGATCTCAAAGTTGAACAAGCGTTTGAATTATCGGATGCCTCTGCGGAGCGTTCTGCCGCAGGATGTACTATTAAGTTGGATCAAACACCGATTATTGAATATCTCAACTCTAATGTGGTGATGTTGCAATGGATGCTTGCTGAAGGCTATGGTGATGAACGTACCATTCAACGCCGCATTGATGACATGCAAGCATGGCTGGCTAATCCTGAATTAATGACAGCGGATGCTGATGCAGAGTATGTGGAAATTATTGAGATTGATTTGAATGAGATTAAAGAACCCTTATTAGCATGTCCAAATGACCCTGATGATGTGAAAAAGCTTTCTGATGTCGCAGGCGTGGCTATCCAAGAAGTATTTATTGGTTCTTGTATGACTAATATTGGTCACTTCCGAGCCGCAGGTAAATTACTGGAGCAAGTGCAGGGTGCTGTACCGACACGCCTCTGGATTGCCCCCCCCACTAAAATGGATGAGCATCAACTGAGCGAAGAGGGTTATTACAATATCTTTGGCAATGCAGGTGCACGTACTGAGATGCCTGGGTGTTCTTTGTGTATGGGAAATCAGGCGCGTATTGCCCCAAAAAGCACTGCTGTTTCAACCTCCACCCGTAACTTCCCCAATCGCTTGGGCGATGGTGCGTTTGTTTATTTAGCTTCAGCAGAACTGGCTGCCGTTGCCTCTATTTTGGGTAAATTGCCAACGGTTGATGAATATATGGGGTATGTTTCTAGCATTGATCCAATGGCGGATGATATTTATCGTTATTTGAATTTCAATGAGATTGAACGTTACCAACATGCCGCGGAGAAAGTGATTCCTATCGTGGCGGCATGATAATAGGCTGCCTGGTGATATTGCAGTATCTGAGGAAACTATAATGCAACGTATTCTTATTCTTTTTGCCCATCCTGCGATAGAAAATTCACGGGTACAGTATCGTTTACGTCAAGCAGTCAGTGATTTGCCATAAGTAACCGTGCATGATCTGTATGAAACCTATGCGGATTTTATGTTGGATGCGCAGCAAGAACAGCGTTTGTTAATCGAGGATGACATTTATTATCTTTCAGCATCCGTTTTATTGGTACAGTACTCCCGCTATTTTAAAAGAATGGCAAGACATTGTACTGGAACAAGGCTTTGCCTATGAAGATCAAGGGACTGCTTTGCAGGGTAAGGGCTTTTTTACAGCAATTCCCGTTTCAGTTACAAGTCGATATGGTTGCAATATATTTGCAACGA
>CAYNGN010000394.1:0-2870 GCA_964396615.1 uncultured Thiothrix sp.
TCGAAATACTAGATCTACACCACCAACAACGCCTAGTGTGAGTTCATCAAATGTGCGTAATACGCCTATATTTGGCAATGTTACTGTGCCAAGTTTAGGGACTGTTGGTGGAGGAGCTTCTCAAGGAACAGGTGGTGCTAACTCGACCGCTATAGGTTCTCTTTTAGTCAGTTCTTCGCCTATAGCAACCCAAGTAGGGACGGGTTTTCAGTCATTATTAGCAGGAAATACTTCAGCAGACAATAACAATAGTCGTTCTAGTCATTGGAGAAGAGGTTCAAGTTCATCAAGTGGTGGCTTTAATGTCAACAGTTTGTTTGGGCGTTAGTAGAATAGAGTCACGCCGCATTATTTTGTCTTGCCATTGCGGAGGCAATCAGTTGTTTGTAGACTTTTTTCTTCATATTTAAAATATTTTGATATAAGGCATTGGTGTCAATATCAGCCATATTTTCTTGGTAGTCTAATGCAAGGTCATCTATCCACAAAATGTCATAAATATGTAGCCACTCCTCTTCTACATGAAGTTGTAACTGAGGATTAAGCAGGTAGTTTCCTTCACTAATGGGGTAAAACAGTGGGTAACTCTCTGCTTCATAACTAAATGGCTGGTTTTGCCATAATACCTGATCAATATAATGAGCATCATGGTAATTTTGTGGCAGTAATTGCGCTGGAAAATGCGCAATGGCATTGGTAATATTTGTGCCGTTAAAGGCACCATCTTCAAACATCATCTGGTTAGGTAAAACACGATAAAATAACGCAATAATAAGATGCACCAAGAAAAACTCAGGCTGTTGATGAGACAGTACAATAAGTTGCTTATTCAGCCGAATACTTAAGGTATCAGGGCGCAGTACATCATAGTTAGCAGCAAAATGTTGTTGTGCATAATCCGCGTGTAAGCAGGCTTGTTCCAAGGCTATTTGAAAGGCATTTAGTCCTTTGTTATTGGCACGTAAAGGATTAGCGCCCAATTTATTTAATGCATGAATAATCTCTGTTTTGCCCAACCATGCGGCAATCATTAAGGGGGTTTGATTAAACGGATTGCGGTAATCTACCCCATATTTCTTCACTAAACGGTTTATTGCGGGGAGCTGATCTTGTTGATAACTCATAAAATGCTTTTTTAGCAGTACCTGCATCCCTTCATTGGGATTGAAAGCAGGCTTGAAGCCAATACTAATCAGTGCATTGCGTGCTTGGTGATCCTCATAAACCAGTGAGTATTCAAATAAGGCTAATTTTGCTTTTTTGTCATTGTGTTCTAATGCTGCAACAAATAATTCATTGATAGTAGCCCCTGCATAAACCGCCCATGTGGGTGTTGTTTGTTGTAATACATGTTGGCGAACTTGTTGTGCTTGATCGCTGTTTCCTTGTGCTTCAAGCCGAGAGGCTTCTTCTTGCCATGCTTTATGGGTAGAGGTTTGGTATTCAAGCGTGGCAATAGTGTCTTTTTTAGGGAGCGATAATGCTAATAACGTGAATAGTGGGTGTGATGTTTGGTTTTCAATCCAGTAGATGTTTTTTTCCGCTCTGGTGATGGCAACATAGAGCGCGTTAATAAAAAACTTGTAAGTATCCAATGATTTATCGTATTTGTCTTTGTTTCTTGCATAGTGAAAAGTATCATCTAATGCAGTAGGATCAATGTTATCGCATAACACAGCAAAACTGCTGACATCTTCACTGATCATATTGTAGATAATAATGTTTTTGTATTCTAAGCCCTTGCATTCTTGGATAGAGAAAATAAGCGGAGTATCGAAGGCTTTTTTGGCTGCTTTTTTATGTGCTTGTTGCAGTACAATGACTGCAAAATCAGTTGAATGGCTGGTTTTTTTATTCAGTGCGTTTAGTGTTTTATCCGTTTTTTTTAATAGCACTACCTCACCAGAATGTTGTTGGTTAGCGATCATTAAATGATGGCTTTCATGGTCAATAGAGCCAAAGCGCTGGTTTTTCAGTTTAAGTACTTTATTGGCAAGCGCGGTGATTTGTGGCGTATTACGATAATTTGAGGTGATAACGCGTGTTATTGTCTCATGTGTCCCCGTTCCATATTTATAGTTTGTGTTGTTATTGCGTTGTAAAAAAAATGATTTTATTTTTGCCCAAGAGAAAAAATTAGGCTGAACGAGCTGGTTAGCATCACCACACATCATAATGTGAGATGGGTCTTTTAGGCAGCGTAAAATCAGCGTCACTTGAATGGTTGTCATATCCTGAATTTCATCAATAACAATGTAATCAAATTGGGGCAGTAACTTGTTTAAATACTGATGGCTTAATAGATTGATGTCATAAAAATGTTTGGTGTTTAGATGGTCTAGGTATTTCTGAAAAAGTCGGTAGCTTTCGTGTCTCTCTGTGGTTAAAAAAATAGACTGCTTAATGCCTAAGCTTAAATAATCGTTTTTACTGAGGTAAGCAGTGCCAGAATCCGTCGGTGTACTGGTAATCACACCACGAAACTCCTCAAACAGCGCTTGCGTATTTTGCAGTGGTGTTGTGCTGAGTTGAAGGTTATGCCATTGGGTAAAAATCGGCAATGTCATTGCTTTCATCTGTGGTATTTCAATGCTTTCTAGTAATTCTTGATAGCAAAGAAATTGTGTGTGTTGTTGTGGATTATGATACTGATGTGCGTAATAACGTTTGCGTGAGCTGTTTTTTAGATAAGGTGATTGGGTGATATAAAGCACACCCCCTTGCAGTTGCTTCATTTTTTCTAACATTAGAATTGATTTACCACTGCCTGCAGACCCTGCAAGAATAAGCGGAGGTGTTAAGTGATAGATTGCTTGTTGTGATGCATCAAAGGAAATAACTTTATCCGGTAATTGCACGCGTTTTTCATT
>CAYNGN010000395.1:0-2870 GCA_964396615.1 uncultured Thiothrix sp.
GGCTCAAACAAGCAATGACAACTCTTTTAGACAGTAAACAAGCAGCTATCCATTTGTTACAAGCGGGGAAAAGCGATATTACTTATATTATCCCTTTCAATCATGAAGTACTGGGAGTCTGGGAAATCAAAGGCAATGATAAAACACAGCTTACAACGACCTTACAAAAAGTCAGCAACTTAAACGCTAATGGGGGTACGGATCTTTATCGCGCCTTAGTCATTGCACTACAAACCCTACAACCCTATCATGACAATGGCACATTATGGAATTACCTACCCGCTATTGTGGCGATGACCGATGGGCGTTCACAAGAAGTGAATAAGCCTGTGTTTAACCAAATCATGAAACAACTTCCTTATGCAATGGATATCCCTATTCATGCCATTGCCTTTGGTGATGCCGACAAACAACAATTGGAGGCATTAGCAGAACAATCGGTAGGACGTTTATTTGATAGTCATGGCGATCTGGCAAAAACGTTGCGTAAAGCAAAAGGCTATAATTAATGATCAAGCTAAAGGAAACAGGGCGACAGCTATTAGCAGGTATCAGTGCTTCTGGTGTTTTTGCATTGGTTTACATTATCTTCGCACTCAAATGGCTACCTGCCTTAGGGATTGCATTTGCCATCTATATTGCCGTTATGTTAATGATCGAACGCGCTCCAGAAGATAGTGAAGTCTATATTTATGAAAACCTTACCCAGCATGATCTGGATAAGGCCGTCACCGCCTGTCGCCAAGCGGCTAAAAAGCTGCAACAAGTCAGTAATATTAAACACATGGAAACTGAAACAGTCGCGTCAATGGAAAAATTATCACAATTAATTCATCATATTGCCGATAATTATCAAGAAGATCCACGCGATTTAAAACACAGTTTATCGTTTGTAAAACACTACCTACCACGTTTAAATACGATTCTTGATAATTTTGAAAATCTCAGCGGTAAAGCACTTACGCCTGAATCACAACAACGTTTAAGCAAAATTGGGCATAATATTCAGGGCTATATACCGCATTTTCAGTCTATTTATGATGCGTGTTTGGAAAATGACTTTAAGAAGCTGGAACTAGAAACGGATGTGTTAGGTGATGTAATGAAACTCAACAAATAAGCCTAGACCCTACAAAATATTAAAAATATAGAATCAAATTATGAAAAAAATTTTTGGCATCCTTATTTTAATCGGTGTTGCTATTGCCGTTATACTTGCTACCAATACCGATTGGAAAAACTTTAAGCGCACGGCTTCACCCAATTATGATTGGGTTGATATCGACCTCTTTTATGGCGGTGAGAAAGCGCAGTTTCTTAAAAATCCAAAAACACAGCAACAACTAGAAAAATACAAAATTCGTCTCAATGCTAGTAAAGCGGGCAGTATTGAAATGGTGACGACCTTATCCACTCGTAGTAAAGACTGTCTCTGGCCTTCCAATCAAATTGGCGTAGAATTGGCGAAAAAAAATGGTAAAAATATTCTTGCTACAACCAATATCTTTAACTCACCGATTGTATTTTACACATGGAAACCTGTAAGCAAAGCTTTACTAAAAGCAGGTATTGCACAGCATGAAAACAAAATAACCACTATTGATACGGCAAAGATTATTGCCTTGGCAAAAAACAAAAAGCGCTGGAAAGAAGACCTTGGCTTGCCTATTTATGGTTCGATAAAACTCTTTTCCACGGATCCACGTAAATCAAACTCGGGCAATATGTGGGCAGGGTTATTAGCCAATATGCTTAACCAAGGGCAAGTAACCTCAACCGAAGATTTACCCACGGTACTTCCTGAAGTACAACGCTATTTTCGTGCAATGGGACATATGGAAAGCAGCTCTGGGGATATTTTTGAAAACTTCCTCAAACAAGGCATGGGCGCACGACCGATTATTGTTGGTTATGAAAACCAATTAGTCGAGTTTTTGATTGAACACCAAGAGTATCAATCATTAATTGAGAAGAAAATTGATATTCTTTACCCTACCCCAACGCTCTTTGCTAGCCATCCACTGATTTCATTAAAACCTGCTTGTAAGCGTTTAGATGAAGCCTTGCAATCACCTGAGTTACAACAGTTGGCATGGAAAGAACATGGCTTTCGGAGTGGCTTGATTGGCATAGAAAACGACCCCGATGATTTCAGTATTGATACGATTGCGGAAACCATCACACAGGTCATACCCATGCCCAGTGCTGAAGTCATGCAGCGAATTATTAAGGCATTGGAATAATGAGGAACACTACCAATCGGTCTCAGTAAAATAAAGATCATCCAACAAAACATCCAGTGATGTGTATCTATCTTCTGGGTGTTTGGCTAACATTTTATTTAATACGGTTTGATAACACTGAGATTCTTTTGGCAATCTAGGAATAGGCGCTAATGCATGCGTTTTTATTAACCCAATGATTGAACTTGCCTGATAAGGCTTCTCGCCAGTCATCAGCTCATAGAAAATAATCCCCAAGCTATAGATTTCAGCTTGTTCATCATACTCATCACCCATTGCACATTCAGGGCTAACATAAAAAGGACTACAATAAACATCCCCTTCATCCTGATAACCTGCCTGAATAAGCCATTCGTTTTCAATACCACAATCGACTAAAACCAACTCATCCTCATCACGAAACATAATATTTGAGGGTTTTAAATCAGAGTGTACTAGCCCTAAGTCATGCATTGTACCGAGTGCAATCACAATATCTTCAAACCAATCCAAACGTTGCTGCAACGAATAACACTGATAATTAGCGAGTCTACTGGCTAATGTTCCACCTTCTAGATATTCCATCAGCAAATAAAGATGATCATCTGCCACCCCTGCTTGAAAAATATCAACCATGCCAGCAGCATT
>CAYNGN010000396.1:0-2860 GCA_964396615.1 uncultured Thiothrix sp.
CATGAGGCAAAAAAGAGTCATGTTCTTGGTGCTTTAGAACGTTTGAAGATGGGCTATGGTAATGTTATTGGCTTTGTTCTGACAAAAGCACGAGAAGGAAGAAAATCAGGTTATGGTTATGACTATGACTATGGTGATTCTTGGGGGAGAAAGTCAAAGGATAGTTCACCTAGGTTAGAGCTTAATCATCATCGAGGTGGAGAAGGTATCGTTTAGTTGTTTGTTGACGTTTCTCTTTGGCTATGTTCAGATAACTAGCAATTCGCTCTCTGAGCGTAGTCGAAGAGCGTGGGAAAATTGAACTGAAAGACTTTCCTTGCTTAAGGTTGGTTCAAAGCACTCTAATTATGTCAGCTTACAATAAGCCATAAAAGGGCAAAAATGTTAGACGATCACCTTTGGCAACTATTTGACCTGCCTCAATAATCGCTAAACCATCAGCCCATGAAGTCGAGGTTAGTACGCCTGATCCTTGATGTGCGAAAAGCGTTAATACGGGTTCTTCTTGTTGGGTATTATGTGCTATTTGTACACGAACATATTCGGTTCGATAACCTTTTTTAGACCAGACAAAATCCGCAGCAACGTTAACGCTTTTCACTTCTGTTTGTGTATTACCCTGTTGATGCAAAATAAAGGGACGGGCAAAAATCAAAAAGGTGGTAAAGACGGAAACAGGATTACCAGGCAAGCCTAAAAAGGGTGTGTCATTAATCGTACCAAAGGCAAAGGGTTTGCCAGGCTTGATATTAATTTTCCACATTTTAAGCTGACCTATTTCTTCTAAGGCAATACGCACATAATCTGCATCGCCTACCGATACACCACCACTGGTCATCACTAAATCGGTTTTAGCCGCAGCGGTTAGCATTGCCTCACGCGTTGCATCAAGCGTATCGTTGACAATACCAAGGTCAATGACTTCACAGCCTAAATTATGTAATAAACCCCGTAATGTATAACGATTAGAGTTGTAAATTTGTCCTGCTTGTAAGGGCTGATCAGGTTCGCATAATTCATCTCCCGTGAAAAATACGCCAATACGCAGTTTACGATAGACTGTCATCGTTGCAACCCCCACAGAAGCAGCCAATGCCACATCTTGTGGTTGTAATAATTGTCCTTTTGCTAACACTGTATCACCAATAGCAATATCCTCGCCTGCTTGACGAATATTTTCCCCCCATTGCACGGTAGCATTTGAAGTCATTGTGGGAGCTTCTGTACGTGTGTCACTGATCTTGGTACTTATCTCACAGCGTTCTTGCATAATGACCGCATCTGCTCCTGCGGGGATAGATGCGCCCGTGAAAATGCGCGCCACTGTTTTTTGGTGCAGCGCTACACCTATTTCACCCGCATAAATAAACTGACTAATCGGGAGTGAGGTATTGTTACCTGTAGCAAAGTCATTGCTATAAACGGCATAGCCATCCATTGCACTATTATCAGTAGGTGGGACATTAATCGTTGCCGTAATCGTTTTTGCTAAGGTACGATCATAAGCATCAAATAGGCTCACTGTTTCTGTTTCTACTAATGGTTTTGCGTGTGCTAATAAGCGTTGTATGGCTTCGTTAATGGGAATTAAGGGTTGGCTTTGTAAGCTCGGCTGATCACAAGAATCCTTTGACATAACTGATTGCTCCAAACTTATTATTCAAAAAATCGTGGCATAATTTCAACCATATTACACGGGCGATGTCGTGCATCCAGTTGATGAGAAATAATACCATCCCAACCATCCTTGCATGCTCCTGTAGAACCTGGCAATGAGAATAAAACCGTACCATTTGCGATGCCTGCAACAGCACGTGATTGAATAGTTGAGGTTTTTATCATGTCATAAGAAAGTTGGCGAAATAGCTCACCAAAACCATCAATTTTTTTATCGTAGAGAAGGGTTAATGCTTCTGGTGTGATATCACGTCCTGTAAAACCCGTTCCCCCTGTGGTAATAACAGCATGGATTTCAGCGTCGGCAATCCATTGTGAAACAACCGCACGTAACGGGTAAATATCATCTTTCACAATACGTTTTTCGGCCAAGTGGTGACCTGCATCTGTTAAGCGTTGTACTAAAAGATTACCTGACGTATCCGAATCTTCAGTGCGTGAATCTGAGACAGTTAAAATGGCTATATTGAGAGGGATGAAAATAGGGGGATTGATTGTTTTTGTCATTCGGTTTCTCTGGATTTTTCTGTTGTATTATCCACCTGTTACGGGAGGGAAAAAGGCAACTTCATCGCCTTGGTTTACCCTACTATCTGCTGCCACATAGTCATGATTAACGGCCATTAATATATTGGCAGGTAGGGTTTTTTGTCCTGTTGCTTGTGTCCATACATCAGCAACGGATAAGGAATGTGTGACATCGTTTAATTGATCTTCTGCACGTCCTAAGTCTTCACGTAGGCTGGCAAAATAACAGACTTTTATTGTTTTATGATGTGTTATAGGCATAGTCTTCTCTTTTTCTTAGCGATGCACCAAGGTCATTGGCAATTTTCCTTTAGGACGCAAGGTTAAACGACATTCATGGGTAACTTTTTCCCCTTGTGGCAAGGTTAAACGGTATTTCTGCGCAAGTATTGCTACGCATAAAATAGATTCTGTTAGCCCAAAGGACTTACCAATACATACTCTAGGGCCAAGACTAAAGGGCAAATAGGTAAATTTAATCGGTTTTTTTGCCCCAGGCATAAAGCGTTCAGGAATAAAATGATCAGGCTTGTCCCAATAGCGTTTATGGCGGTGAATTAACCATGGCGAAACAATCATAATGGATCCAGCGGGAATGGTTTTATTACGCAAGACATCTTCATTTTTAGCCTGTCGGCTTAATAATGGAACAGGG
>CAYNGN010000397.1:0-2854 GCA_964396615.1 uncultured Thiothrix sp.
AAGGTGTTGGCTATCCATACTCGCCGCTTCTTGTTGTAGCCGTTCTTGACGCTGTTGATTTTGCTGTAATTGGCGTTCGAGCTGTTCCATTTTTGAACGTTCAACTTGTGCGGTTTGTGTGGGGTCATTGATGGTTTGTTGTAAGGTTTCCCATTGTTCTTGCCATTGTTCAAATTGTTCAGCAAAGGCTTCACTCAGTGGTTTAATTTCTTCGATTTGTAATTGTGTTTCTTCGACTTGTTCTTGTCTTATGGCAAGTTCTTCAGTGGTATTTTGTTGGGTTTGTTGATCTTCGCTAAGGTGTTTTTCACTGATGGCAAGTTCGCGTTCTATTTCGGCGAGTTGCTGTTCAAGGCGTAGTTTATTTTCGTTTTGGTGTTGAATGGTTTGTTCTAAACCTGATATTTCTGCCCCTTTTTCATAAAAACGTGCTTGTAAGGTATTTTGTTTGTCTTGGGCTTCAGCGTGCTGGGCACGTTGTTGTTCAATGTGGTTTTCGCTGGTACGTAATTCGGCTATTTTTGCCTGTTGCAGTGTGCCTTGGGCAACGATTTTGTCTTCTTGGGCTTGCATGGTGTGTTGCATGTCATTTAAACGTAATGTAATCAGTTCAGCATGCAGTAGGCGTTGTTCAGCTTTGTGTTCTTTATAGCGTTTTGCGGCACTGGCTTGGCGCTTGAGTTGTTTGAGGTGTTTTTCAACCTCCTCGCGTAGATCACTGAGGCGATCTAAGTTTTCTCGGGTATGTCGAATGCGTGTTTCTGTTTCACGGCGACGTTGACGGTATTTTGAGATGCCTGCTGCTTCTTCAAGGTAAACGCGTAGTTCTTCGGGCTTTGCTTCAATTAATCGTGAGATCATGCCTTGTTCGATAATGGCATAGCTGCGTGGGCCAAGTCCTGTGCCGAGAAAAATATCGGTGATGTCTTTACGACGGCAGCGTGAGCCATTTAGAAAGTATTTAGAGCCACTTTCACGGTTTACAAGGCGTTTAATGGCAATTTCACTGTATTGGGCATATTCGCCGCCCAATGTGGCATCACTGTTATCAAAGATCAGTTCAACATAGGCTTGTCCAACAGGTTTACGATCTGAAGAGCCATTGAAGATAACGTCATCCATGGATGCGCCGCGTAGATGTTTGGCTGAACTTTCGCCCATTACCCAGCGTACTGCGTCAATGGTATTGGACTTACCGCAGCCATTGGGACCGATAACACCTGTTAGATTCGTTTTAAAGTCGATGGTGGTTGGGTCTACGAAGGATTTAAATCCTGCCAGTTTTATTTTGCTTAGCCGCAACGATGAAGGCTCCGTGGTTTTAGGTTGGCGTATTCTATCGGTTTAGTGGGGAATAATAAATGGTTAAGAAACTCAAGAGACGGAAAGGTTCACAAAGAGTTAGGGAAGCTTAAGACATATTATACAAGTATGAGTGGTATGAGTGCGTCTATTTAAATAATTGAAATGGTTATTTTTTGTTAGTGTCTAGCAGATCATATAAGAGTTGGCGTTGGCTATTAATATTGATCAGTTCGTTGGTGATTGGGTCATTAAAGCGAAGCTGTTTAGCAAGGAGCTGCAAAGGTTGGCTAAAATCGTCATGTGCAGGGTTTTTTAGTGTGGGGTAAAAACTATCATTAACAATAGGTATGCCAAGTGCTGCTAAATGCACACGTAGTTGATGTTGTTTGCCTGTGATGGGCTGGAGACGGTAGTGACTATAGTATTTACCGTGTTGAATAGTGCTAATGTGTGTTTCGGTATTGGTTTTGTTGTTGCTTTCGGTTTTATCTTGTTCTCGCATTAAAAAGAAGGGATTGCTTTTTACTAGACGACTACGATGGATGAGTGTGTCATTAGGTTTTAGTTGTTTTATGGCTAGGTTTGGTGCAATTGCTTCATAATATTTTTTGATTTTTCGCTGTTGAAAGAGTAAATGATAATGTCCTCGTGTTGCACGTTGCTTGGAAAACATGACTAAGCCTGCGGTGTCTTTATCAATACGATGTACAGGGTTTAACGGTTCAATATTGAGCTTTTCGCGCAAGCGAACTAATAAGGTTTGCTGTAAAAAACGTCCTGCGGGTATAACGGGCAGAAAGTGGGGTTTGTCAGCGATAAGCATGTGTTCGTTTTCGTAAACAATGCATTCTTCAAAGGGAATGGGTACCTCAGCATCTAGCTCACGGTAATAGAAAAGATGTAGATTGCTTTGGTAGGGAGTGTTTGGTTTGATTGCACGGCTATTGGTATCCATGACTTGGTTCTTGTGCATACGAATTTCCCAGCTTTGTGCCGCAACGTTGGGAAAATGTTCAATAAGAAAGGCAAATATGGTTTTCCAGTTGCCATCAGGTAACCAGACACGACTAGCGCCAACGCCATTACGCATTGGGAGAGGAGTGTTCATTCGTTTACCATTTTTTGCTTTCAGAAGTAAAGCCTATGATACGATTTGTTGCGTCATAAACCAGTTTGGCATTTTTGTATTTTTCTTGTTGCACCATCCGTTTTAAGCCTTGTAATGAATAATAAGGTGTATCACTGAGGAGGGTGTTGATTAACCATTTAGGGAGTGAGCCACCTGCTTCTGAGTGTTGTTGCCAGACAAGGTCAATGGCATTTTTATTGGCAACAGGGGTTAGTTTATAAGTGCCTGAGGCTTTAGGAATCATAATGGCGGTTGACGTATTAATCTGTTTGCAGAAGGCACTGCTATTTTGTGGAGGGGTATGACAGTACTGTGGAACTGCCTTCATGGTAATCGTGACTGCCTTAGTCTGCGGATCTTGTCGCAGTATGGAATGGGTGATGATTATTCTATCTTTAACAGGGAAGGGGAGGTTGATTT
>CAYNGN010000398.1:0-2847 GCA_964396615.1 uncultured Thiothrix sp.
TTTAATAATGACAAATTCCGCAGGCTTGAGCGGTGCAAAACCAACAACAATATTAACAATGCCTCGGTCTACATCATTTTGTGGGGTGGTTTCCTTATCACATTTGACGAAATAGGCTTGTCGTGGTGTCGTTCCTTGAAAAGCCCCCTGACGAAATAGATTGTGCATAAAAGATCCCACATTTAAGCGAATTTGCGCCCATAAAGGCTCATCATTCGGTTCAAACACGACCCATTGTGTCCCTCTGAATAGGCTTTCTTCAATGAACAAAGCGAGTCGGCGCACAGGGATGTATTTATAATCATCAGCAAGAATATCAGCACCTCTTAACGTCCTCGCTCCCCACACTATTCGCCCAATAATAGGAAAACTACGTAGACAGTTAACGCCTAAGGGATTTAATTCGCCGTTTTCATTATCCGTCAATTTGACCGAAAGCTCTGGCACACCTCGCAAAGTTGCATCAATACCCGCAGGTGCTTTCCACACACCACGTTGCGTATCGGTACGCGACATAACGCCTGCTACAGCCCCACAGGGTACGAACGTTTCAATTTGATTATCACGTAATGGATTAGGTTGTTTTAAGCGTGGGAAAAAAAGTGCTGCATTTTTGCTGACCGCACCAACGCCTGCTGAAATGCCTACTTTTGCTTTATCCTTATCCGTCCAATCACTACGCGAATCGACTAAAAGCAGCGCACGCCGTTTTTCACAATAGGCATTCGCTTTAGCAACTAATGATTTATCAACATCTGCTGGGTTTCCAGCAGCATCAACGCCTGTATAAGGCGGTAGACATAACAGGTTAAAGAGGTCGATTTGTTCAAGCGCGTAAAGCCCTTTTTTTGCATCTTGAAAACCAGCTCCCGTAAAATCATTACTATCCAGATTGCCACCATTTGATGCCGCTAATGCGGCTTTCGCCGTATTCAGTGCGGTTTCCAATGCTGTTGTATCATCATCTGGATCGGCTTCCTTTGCATCTTTAAGTGCTTTTTCAGCATCAGTGACAGCATCCTTAGCTGCCGTTGGTGTTGGCAGGCTATCAGCCGCTGGGTATGTACCCTCCCAGCGAACTAACGTAGATTCAGCGTTTAGTACCTGATCAACACGGCGCAGACTGTCTTTAAAGGATAGATTAAGAAACGTTTCAGTATTCCCTCCAGCACCGACATCCCTAACCGTAAGATTAAATAAATCAGTTTTTACCAACCCAAGACGAAGAGCCACTTCCTCGGAAACGTTCGAATCAACTTCAGCCCGCAAATAAGCGCCCCATGATCCCTCATCAGCCGCTTCCAATTTTACGCCACCCACCGCAAACGTTGTTTTTGCATTACTACCATCTTCTGCATGATATAGCCTGACAATAACCGCTTGTGAGCCGCCATTGAGATAAAAATCCCTGACCGCATAACTCATGGTACTTGTGAGGTCTAAGCCACCAAATTTCCTTTCATAATCGGCAAAGCTATTAATGAGCATTGCTTTATCCGTTGTCCCTCGCTTTGCACGACCAACAAAAGCAGTGATAGAAGTCGCAACTCCTGTAATTGTACGTACACCACTGGAGATCTCTTCGACATAAACTCCAGGATAGGTTGGTGAAACTGGCATTTTATCCTCCCATTGACTTAGGAATAATCAAACCTCTTTGCTCTAAACAGTAACATCAGGCTCTTTAGAACAAAGTTTAGTCAATAATAGCTATTATTTTCATATCAAATGGAGGGGATCAAATGGAGGGGGTCAAGTAACATATTATTTTATTTTATCAAATACTGTAAAGGATGATCAAGCATTCACAGATTAGAAGGAAGTCATCTGGATTGTTTTTTAATCAAAAGTATGTTTGAGCGTGGCAAGTGATATATTCGCCGCCTCAAGCGTGGGCGCATTATTAATACCATCACCAAGCATCAGAGTCACCTAATGAATCATAAATACAAAAAGCGGACAACTTGATCTTAGACCTTAATCCACAGCTGCATTTTGTGTTTCCAGTGTGTTTTCTGCATGACTCTTAAAACGTATGATTTCAGTGTTTTACGGATACAAATACAATGAAATCCATTGGCGTTTAAGTTCATGATCAGGGGTAAAATCATTAACTTCTCGCATGAGTAATTTGTCATACGGAATAGCCTGTTGTTTTAACCATGCGGTGGTTTCGTTTTTAACCAGTATACTTCTTACCTGATAAAATCCATAACGGATGACCAAGTTGATATAAGGCTTTTGCTGCTTGAATAACAGCATGTTTAGGCAGGTCGGCAGAGCAAGCTTTGAAGAATCCGTCCCAATCTTTATTTTCTTGTTTAATGAAATGGAGGCGATGATCAATATTAGCAAGTGTGCCGTCTAGGTCGAATAGGGTGAGTTTCATAATGGATTCAAATAACGATTTTAAAAATAAAAAGCACAATAAGTAAAAGCAAGGAAATCATATAGATAATGTCAATAGTTCTAATTTCACCCAATTTTTTTTTGATATTTGGTCAAAAATAATATAAAGCAATGCATTTACTTGTATTTTTATAGGTAAACCATTAGCAACCGCCCATGCTTGTAACTGTCAAAGCACGCAAAAGTCAGGTGTTGGATTTCCTAATTTTTCATCTTTCGCAAATGCTCTGAGTGAATCTGTGCCTGCTTGGATTTCCGAGTGGAGGTCTTCGATTTAGCCTATTGCAACGCAATTTATGCGTATTTGTAACTGTTCTTTCTGGACAGATTATTTGTCCCATGATTGTATCTGTCCACGTCTGTTGTGCCTGCTGGCGTTGGTGGAAAAGTTGCTCAATCTCTGCTATTGCCTGTGCAGTAAAAGTATAGTCAAAACAA
>CAYNGN010000399.1:0-2842 GCA_964396615.1 uncultured Thiothrix sp.
AAGCAGTAAAACCGCATGAGGTTTTTAATTACTGCACCCGTTAATAAACCACCTTCGTCATACCCCACATAACCAGGAGGCGCGCCAATAAGACGGGAAACGGTATGACGTTCCATATACTCTGACATATCAAAGCGCAATAATTCTACGCCCAAATGTTCAGCAAGCTGGTTGGTTACTTCTGTCTTACCGACTCCTGTTGGACCGGAAAATAAGAATGAACCAATTGTTTTATGATCTTCTCGCAAACCTGAACGTGACATTTTGATTGCAGTTGTTAACTGATCAACCGCCTTATCCTGCCCAAAAACAACACGCTTTAGACTCCTGCCTAAATGCTTTAAGGTATCAAGATCTGAGCTAGAAACTGTTTTAGGTGGAATACGTGCAATCTTAGATACAATCGATTCAATATCTTTGACTGAAATAGTCTTCTTTCGTGAAGATTCTGGTTGTAATTGACGGTTAGCCCCTGCTTCATCAATAACATCAATGGCTTTGTCAGGTAAGAAACGATCAGAAATATAACGCGCTGATAGCTCTACCGCTGATTTTAGTGCTGGATTCGTATATTTAACCTGATGATGCTCTTCATAACGTGATTTTAAACCTTGCAAGATTTTAATCGTTTCATCAATGGTTGGCTCCTTCACATCGATCTTCTGAAAACGACGTGCTAAAGCACGGTCTTTTTCAAAGACACCGTGATATTCTTGATAAGTTGTCGAGCCGATACATTTTAGCTCACCCGATGCTAATACAGGTTTAATGAGATTGGAGGCATCCATTGTGCCACCTGACGTTGCACCCGCTCCAATAATAATGTGTATTTCATCAATAAAGAGTACCGCATGTTCTTCCGCTTTAATTTGATTTAAAACGGCTTTTAAGCGTTTTTCAAAGTCGCCCCGATATTTCGTTCCTGCCACCAATGAGGCGAGATCAAGACTATAAATAACCGCCGAATTAAGCACACCAGGTACTTGCCCATCAACAATACGCTTAGCAAGTCCTTCGGCAATAGCCGTCTTACCCACGCCTGCTTCCCCCACTAACAACGGGTTATTTTTTCGACGGCGGCAGAGTACTTGTACTGCACGTTCTACTTCCTCATCACGTCCAATAAGAGGATCAATTTTTCCATCTCTGGCTTTTTGATTTAGATTATCCGCATATTTTTCAAGGGGGGTTTCATTGGGTTCAGCTGTTTCTGCTTCAGCATCAACACCATCAACTTCTTCGCCAAAAAAATCGGTGGCTGAAGAAGATGATTCACCTTCGTATTTATTCACTCCATGTGAAACATAGTTCACTAAATCAAGGCGCGACATGCCTTGTTTATTAAGAAAATAAACGGCGTGTGATTCAGGTTCACCAAAAATAGCTACTAGTATATTTTCTCCTACAACCTCGCCTTTTTCAGTCGCTTGAACATGGTAAACAGAACGCTGAATAACACGCTGAAAACCTAAAGTAGGTTGCGTTTCTCGCACATCATCTGCGGATAAAATAGGGGTGCTACTTTCAATAAAGCGTTCTAATTCAGTTTGTAAGATATTAATATCAATGCGACATGCTTTAAGTGCTTGAGTCGCACTTGAGTTATTCGTCATTGCTAGTAATAGGTGTTCTACTGTTACAAACTCGTGACTTTGAGTACGAGCATCGGTAAACAAGGCATTTATTGAAATTTCTAATTCTGAACTAAGCATCGTGTACTCCTTCATTTGATATGAACCTGTATTCGGTTCTCTAAACCCTCACAATGATAGACATAACAGTGTAGGGAAAATAATCCTGATCCTCGTATGCAAAATGGCAATACTATATTGGATTCTTACTTGGATTTTTAGTTTTCCTCCATTGTACTCAACAATGGATGTTCATTTTCCCTTGCATATTGGTTGACTTGTGCAACCTTGGTTTCAGCTATTTCTCGTGTAAAAACACCGCATACGCCTTTACCTTTAGTATGTACATTTAACATGACTTGTGTTGCTTTATCATGATTCATGCCAAAAAACACTATTAGTATATCAATGACAAACTCCATGGGAGTAAAATCATCATTAAGAAGTATAACCTTGTATAGCTTGGGTTCCTTCACTGCAGGACGGCTCTCTACGACCGCTAATCCTGAATCATTCTCTTCGTCGGGTTTACCTGCCATTATTAATTACTCACAAACCTTATTATTAAAATAAATAAATTATATCACCCGCCACTGAACATGCTATAAAATGCTCTTTTAAAATTATCTAATAGTCATGCATAGCATAAATGACCCAGCACGTTATACATATGGGCATTTTTAGATTTTCCAAATCACAACGCAGAAAAAACAAACATAACAATCGATAAATGCTTGATTATAACCCTATGTCGTTGTCGGTACATTGCTTTGTATAAATTTTTATCATAATTGACTAAATGTGCCATAGCTGCACGACAGCGATTCACATCTTTTACCCTGCTAATTTTTCTCATGCTCCAGCATTAGAACACGTTAACAGTTACTAAAAAAGTTACTTTTTAGTTTTTTCATTGATATGCCCACCTCGTTATATAAACCGAGGTGTTGCGCAATGATGGATAAACTGCGTATCCTCTACCAAGTCATCTAGGCTCTATTGATATTTGACTATTAATTGAACTGAACTTTAAATTTTCACCCCAATATATAGAGTTATGTGTAATACAACTCTATCAGACCCTCAATGGGATAAAATTTATAACTTTTTAATAAAAAAGAATATTAATACAGGTACAAAAGCCTCATGCCGACTCTTTGTAGAAGCCGTCTTATGGATTCTTCGAAGTGGAGCACAATGGCGTTTAATAC
>CAYNGN010000400.1:0-2840 GCA_964396615.1 uncultured Thiothrix sp.
GGTTCTATCCTGTTTGCAGTGCGTTTTCTTGCGGCTGTAAGGTTAATTTAGCGGTTTTCGCTTCAGTATTGGCATTATTCTGCGTTGTATCATCAATAATATCTTGTGCGCTGGTAAGAAACTGATTTTTTGCTGTTTCTTGTTGAATATGTGTAGCAAGATTGCGCATAATATGCGTTGGTGAATTATTTGCTTTAAACTCTTTTTGAATAAGAACTTTGCCGATAGGACCAATATGTGAAATAAGCGCAATTTCAAATTGCTGTTGAATAATACTCAGTGTTTCTGAAAGGATTAGTGAGGGCGAATCCTCCGCTACCATCATATCAGCAAGCGTTATTTCTCCTGCTGCTTTTTTCTTCTTTTTTTCAATCACATCAGCCATTTCTTTAGCTGTTCGCACACGATATAAATCATGTTTACGAATGTGTTTATCCTTACGCATCCCCACATGTTCAAACAACGAGGTGTATTCCTCAGACAAACAACCAACGACTTCATAAAATGATCGGGAGATCAAAATTTGACCTTCATTGGCGAAACTCATAACACGTTGTGCAACATTAATACCATCACCAATAGGATTAGGGTGTCCTGACACACTAACATGAATTTTGACAGGCCCTAAATTAATCCCAATCCGCATTGGAATGGGGGTTTTTCCATCACTGGTTGATTTAAACTTCCGCATTAAATCGCGGGTACAAAATAACATATCTTCAGGATCACCAAGATAACAAAGCGCACCGCCATCACCTGAGTCTACTAAAAAAAGATCCGATTCAGCGAAGTATTTTTGTGATACAGAAGCAATAATGTCATTAAAATGATTTTTTATCGCAATTTGCTGACTTAGTGGATTCTTGGTATAAGCCACAATATCCATGAACACCACACTACACAGCCAAGTACGGTTAGCAGGACGGTTTTCTACATTCATAATGTTCTCATTAGAGTTAATGATTTACCCAAGCGGGGTAAAATAAAAATCGCCCTCTACTGAGGTTGATTCCCATGGCGTTTGCTTGTTTTTCGTCTCAGCCCGTACAAACTTGCGTACCCGCTTAAACATTTGTGACATTTCTATGTTGGGTTGTTTGATCTGTTGTAACAAATGCTTGGTATAAATGCCGTTGCGCTCCTTCCCATCTAGCGCAATTTCACCAGGACTTGTTGAATAAGCGATCATCATGCCCGATGAAGCACGCATTTCAGCAAGCCCGATAGGAATATCAATACTACGCTTAGCCTGTTGCCTTTGTTGTAAGAAGGGGTTATTACGACATGCATCTAAAATAACAATATTGAGTCGATTGTTAGCGGCTGACATCGCCGCTAAAACGCGCTGTACATTGACTCCTTCAGGTTTTACTTCATGGGTTGCTTTAATATCTGCGTTGACAGGTAATAAGTAATTTTCACCACTGACTTGCACACCATGTCCTGCATAGTAAAACAATCCAACCCCGCCTTTTTGTAACTCATGACTAAAATCACGGATATATTGTATCATTTGCTTTTGTGTACCATTTACTAATAAACGCACTTTAAAGTTGCGTTGTGCCAAGAGCTTGCTGATATCCGTGGCATCATTGCCCGCATTGCGTAACGATCCCAAGTTTTGATAGTGATTATTGCCCATGACTAATGCAAAACGCTTTTCTGTTGTCACTGATGTATCAGGTGTATTAAGTATAGTGGATGTATTTGATGTAAACGTTGGTTGTTTTACCTGTTTCTCAATATTCTCAACGCTTGTTGTATTTGTTTTAGCGATGGTATTGACGGTGCGAGTTGCATCGTAAGCTATTTTAAAGCCTATTTTGTACTCCATCGCCGCATTACTTTGTAGACGCAATATATAAAAGGGGGGGCTTTCAGCATTAGTCTTAAGCTGTAGCGGAATACTTTTCCATCGTTCTGTTTCATACACTATTGGGTTAATGCCACCTGCTAATTTCCCTCCTTCTATCGTTAAAAAATCAAGCGTGAAAATACTTCCTGTTGGCTTTCTTGCGCGGGTTTTTACATCAAAATGAAGCTGGGCATTGGGTGGCGCGGGAATACGGTAATATTCGATTGTATTTGCTTGTAGCATCTTCTGAGTTGATTGATTATGTGCAAGTAAAGGCACATTAGGGGTAATCATTGCAGACTTTTTCTTATTTTCTTGATCGCCATTCAAGATAAGTTTATAAGTAATAGGACGCTGTGAACTAACCTTGATAATAAAAACATCCTGTGCTTTTTTCGGTATAAAGGATGCTTGATATATGACCCAGTCTTTTGTTTCATAAATGAGAGGGGTATCTAAATTTCCGCTGAGTTTTTTCCCCGTAGGATCAAAGAAATGAAGGTGTGCTAATGTCCCAAAGGCATCAGCAGAACGAATGTAAAACTTAAACGTAATAGGTTGATCAGATGTGGCATTAAATTTATAAAAAACAGCGCGGGTGCTGATTTCACCATATTTTTTTTCACTTGGCTTGATCCACTGCATATTATCAATGGCTATTTTGTCTATTGGTGAGGCATAACAAGCATTCACGCTTACCAATAGAACATTAAATAGCAATAAGCCACATAGTAAGGCATTTAATAAAAAAAAATGATAGATATTATTGATCATCGGTGTTTACTGAATCAGTTTCATTGCTTGCTCTAAGCTTCTTTTCATTAAGTTGAAAGAGTGCGCTAAAACAGAAATTTCATCTTTTCCATTTTCTTTAAGTTCAGGTTGCGTCATATCGCCTTCCCCTATCTTTTTTGCTAGTGATGACATTTTTGCAAGCGGTTTAATCACTGTATGAGAAAGTAAAATGTTTACGCTAATCATTAAT
>CAYNGN010000401.1:0-2832 GCA_964396615.1 uncultured Thiothrix sp.
TTATAAGGTGTTTGGCGGTGTTATTTTTGTGCGGCGTGATCGTACGGATATCAATATGCTGGAAGATATACGTGGCAAGCATTTTATGGCAGTGGATAAGGTTTCTTTAGGGGGCTTTCAAATGGCATGGCGTGAGTTGAATGCTAAGGGGATTCATCCTTATCGTGATATGGCAAGTGTGGCGTTTGGTGGGACGCATGATAATGTGGTGAGGGCTGTTATTGGTGGGGCTGTTGATGTAGGAACGGTGCGTACCGATATCTTGGAGCGTATGGCATTAGAAGGAAACTTGGACTTGTCAGCAATTCGTATTATTAATTTACAAGAAATCTATACCTTTCCGTTTCGTCATAGTACGCGTCTTTATCCTGAGTGGCCCTTTAGTAAAGTGCAGCAAACATCTGATGAGCTAGCGAAAAAAGTAGCGTTGGCATTGTTTAAAATGCCACATCATCATCCTGCGGCACAAGCAGGGAAGTATGCGAGTTGGGATTTACCCTTGGACTACCAAGAGGTGCATGCCTTATTTCAAGAATTGAAACTGTCGCCTTATGATGAGATTGCCAAATTTACCTTAGAAGATGCAATAAAAAAATATTGGTATTGGACGTTATTGGCATTATTGACGTTGTTTGTAATGAGCTTGATTATTTCTAGTGTGATAAAAAGAAATAAACGGCTTAAACGTGCTCAACATCGCATGGAAAGGCACTATAAGAGGCTGTTAGATTCTGTGGGGGATGGGATTTATGGTATTGATTTGAATGGACGCTGTACTTTTGTTAATAAAGGGATGGAGCGTTTAACAGGATGGTCTGCCTATGAGCTAATTGGTTGTAATCAGCATGAGGTATTGCATCATACACATGCTAATGGTTCACAATATCTTGTTGATGATTGTCCTGTTTTTATGACAATGAAAGATCATATTGCACGTTATATTGATGATGATCTTTTTTGGAAAAAAGACGGTACGGCAATCGCTGTTGAATATAGCTGTACTACGGTTAGAGGCAGAGGAAATAACGTTATTGGCAGCGTTGTTGTTTTTCGTGATATTACTGAACGTAAGCAAATTAAAGAGCAAAATCGTGAGCATCAGCAGCAACTCGCGCATGTGGCACGTTTGAGTATCTTAGGTGAGATGGCATCAGGGATTGCACATGAGCTGAATCAACCTTTAACCGTTATCAATAATTATGCACGTGCTTGTGTACGTATGCTGGACTCGAATCAAGGTAATAGTGGGCAATGTACCACGGTAATGGAAAAAATCTCCTCACAAGCAGAACGGGCAGGGGCAATTATTAAACATATGCGACATTTTGGGCATAAAAACTTGCCTGATAAACGTGCAGTGAAGATTGCACGTATGTTTGATGTGGTACTGGAGTTAATGCACTGGGAAATAGAACGCAAAGAGATTAATTTTACACTTAAACTTGATCCATCCGTTATATGGGTATTCGCACAAGATACACAAATTGAACAAGTCATTGTTAACTTAGTCCGCAATGCGATTGATGCGATGGCATGTAGTGTGATTGAGGAGAGAGAACTTATTGTTCAGACGACTCGTCAGCCTGATCATCGAGTGGAGGTTCGTGTTATCGACTCAGGAGCAGGGTTGGATGAGACGGTTATGGAGCATATTTTTGATCCTTTTGTAACAACTAAAGAGACAGGCATGGGGCTGGGGTTGTCGATTAGCCAAGGAATTGTTGAAGCTCATGGGGATTATATTAGGATTGAAAAAAATGTGGATAAGGGTGTGAGTTTTATCTTTCATTTGCCTATTGTAGAGTTGGAGTAGATGGGGGGTATTGTGGTGAAAAAATACAGGAATTATTATGAGTGAACAGGTTACGGTCTTTATTGTTGATGACGAAGAAGAAATCCGTGAGTCGTTAAAAATGCTTATTGAATCCGTGGGGTTAGAGGTAGAAATGTATGATTCTGCGCAAACGTATTTAGACAACTTTGATTCAACACGATTGGGGTGTTTGATTTTAGATATACGTATGAAAGGTATGAGTGGTTTAACGTTGCAAGATACGCTGAATAAACAGCCACTACATCCGCCCATTATTATTATTACGGGGCATGGCGATGTGTCCATGGCCGTACGTGCAGTGAAAGCAGGGGCTTGTGATTTTTTGGAGAAGCCTTTTAATGAACAGCGTTTACTCGATAGTATTCATCTAGCGATTGAAAAAGATGGGAAACAACGTGGTAAAGTCTTGCAGCGTGCAGAAACTCAACAGTGTGTTGATCAATTGACTAAGCGTGAAAGAGAGGTCATGGAGCTTATTGTTGCTGGGATGCTGAATAAAAATATTGCTTTTGAGCTTAATATTAGTCAATCAACGGTTGAGACACATCGCGCCCGCGTGATGGAAAAAATGCAGGCAAAAACCTTGTCTGATCTTATGCGAAAAATTATTTCATTGCGTCAATTATAAAAAGGATGAATGGTGCTGTTTATCTTATGTTAAGTGTCATTCTCATCATCAATATTGTTATAGGGAATTATTTTCATTCGTTTTTTCTATGATGGAAAACCACCATAGATACAATGACATCTTTCCATTTACAAAACGGGTTAAAACGCGCAGAATGCACAAAGTTGTTTAGGTTATATGCTTTGTGATAATTTTTATTTATCAGGCGAATAGCATCTCTGCCTTGGTTAAAATACTTCATCACTTACTGAAACTCACTATGGGGAGGAACTATGGTCCACGTCGGTAAATATCTAAAAGGGGTTACGCTTGCTGCATCACTATGCTTCGTAAGCTTATCCGTTCCGTTTTATTCTGCAATGGCTGCTGA
>CAYNGN010000402.1:0-2564 GCA_964396615.1 uncultured Thiothrix sp.
GCTGCCTATGCGGCAGTGAACAAGAATCTTACCAAAAAATATCATCCAGAAACAGTAATATACCCCCTTTTTCACCCTTTTTACCAATGAAAAAACGACCATCTATAACACATTGATTATTAAAGAAATTAATTTTTCGAGAAAATCATTGGTAAAAAGCACTAAAAAATAGGGACAGCAGATGTAGCACTCAAACCATAACTACTAAAATGCTCTCCTGTTCCAAGGTTTTCACTATCGACACGTAAAATAAACACACGATACCGCTTACCAGAACTCTGGCTGTTGATACGAATAAAGGGGGCGCGTGTATACACTTCTTTGCGTTTAGCAAAACAGAGTGTTGCCTCGTCCTCACTTATTGCCTTTCGTTTAGCTTTACGCCTTGCTAAGCGTGCATTGTTACTTTTGGGTTGAAGGCGTTTAAAGTAAGCGTAACATGCAATTTTAGGGGGCACATCACGAATCGAGGTGATATGCACATAGTCCTGCAAGCGTATTAACCATTGGGTAATATTTAAATCTGCTAACGCATCCGCAGACGTGGCGAATAAACGCAATTTCTGCCCTAGATGCAACCGTTCCATCATATATTCAGGGAAAGCAACCCCGATTGTTACACAAGGATTTTTATGCGTCTGTTGTGACTCGACTAAGGCTAAATGCACTTGCTGATAAACCTTTTCCCATAAAAAATACAATGTGATATCAGCACTCGGTAATAACGTAATATCAACATAACTTTTCATTATTAATCCTTACCGCTTGCACCAAAAACGCCGCCACGTACTAATACAGCCATGACATAATGCGCATCATGCGTGTTAGCAAGCGTCTCGCCTAAGGCAAATTGATCAAATAAGGTAAAAAAATCCGCCTTGTCTTTTGGATTACGATAAGCCATACCAAGATTCGTTACCGCACCATAAGGCTCAATGGCAATCGGCCCCACATCAACCGCATCATAATCGGGATACCATGTATCAATCGTGCGTAAGGCATTGCCAATTTTTTGTGAATGCATCGCTGCAATGTCATTGACCTGATAAAGAATTTTACTTTTTTTATTCTTATCATTGCCCTTATCAAGCACTAACTCCTCACTCGGATAAACATCTTGTGCTTTACCCACTTGTACATAGGCATTAATTTCAACCAGTAAAAAATCGGTCTTGCCTGCTAAGGCAGCCGCTATTTTTTCTGCTAAAGCCGTTATATCGGCATGTTCACTGGTAAAATCACGTGTACTAAGGTGAGCTGCATCAAATTGCCATGTTTGTTTGTCCTTGTCCTCGCCATTAAGCACACTAACATGCACTTCAATTTTTTCTGCGCCGACACGGTTGCGCCATAAAAAACGCCCATTAGCAATATTGATCGCATAACGTCTTGCCAGCTCAGTAAAACCTTCCGTCGCAATATAGGCTTCTGCGGCTGTTGAATAGCGACGATTAAACGCTTGGTTATTACAAGCCGAAGGGTGTTCTACACCACTGAGTATTTTCAAGGTAAATTGTAGCTTTAAGGTATCTTGCTCAATCCCTAAAGCACAGCTATCCACGCGTTGTAAGTTGGGTTTTTCAACTTCGGCATTGAGCTTGAGTGGGTCTTTCTTTATCGCCGCTTTAAGCCGATTTGAAATAGTGCCTCGCACCGATTTTTCTTGCAGTTTCAATGGGGTTGCTTGGGTCGTATCTAAACGCTCCGTCCATGTTGTGCCTGACATAAAACCATCGGATGGTACGAGTTTTTTCTCAAAAGCCAGTACCGATGCAATGGCATTTTTCTTCACGTTAGCCATGTTTTCTCTCCTTATTAAAATTCAGTGGTGGGTTTGTTTTGTTGACAACAATAAAGATTGTGCTTCGTATCATATTGATAATGCCAAAGTATAGTGTCGAGTGTCTGAATACGATAAGGCATGACAAACTGCCCTAAAGTGACAATACTTTCAGCAAAACGATGCGGCGTATCGGCATCACGTTGATGCTTCGCATGGCCTAATAGCGTTATGCCTTGAAACCCTGTCGCAATAGGGATAATCCATCCTGCTTGTTTGCGCTGGCTTGACCATGTGATTTTGCCGTCTTCATCGTGTTCACACTGATGAAAAACGCTTAAACCGTCGAGCAAAGCATCAAGCGCATCTTGCCCTGCTTCCATCGCCTGTTGCATAAGATCGCGACGCTCAATCAGGCAATAACCAGGCATCAGTTGCCGCATGAGCTTTCTAAGGCTGGCGTCATCATTGATTTCCGCTAACTGCGGCGGAAGTAGTGCAATAACATCACCACTTGCCATCTTCACCTTAGCGTATAACTGATGCTCAACAGCTTGGAGAAAGAGGTCATAATCAATCAATCCCAAGCCTTCACATTCAATCACTAAGGATACGGTTAGGTGACATCGTGCCTCTTCAATAAAGGAAGGACGCTTTCCATTTTTATCTAAGGGGTTGCCTGTACCAATAATGGAATAAACATAATCGCCTGCCCCCTTATGCGTTTGTACGTCAATCTGATGACAAACCACCGCCATGCTTTTAAAGTGTAATTGTGTGTAGC
>CAYNGN010000402.1:2596-2820 GCA_964396615.1 uncultured Thiothrix sp.
TCAAGCGCTTGGACTGCGCCTAGCCATGCGGTCATCGCAGGAAAACCAAGGGTGTAGGGGCTAGAGAGTGCATTGGCATTTTGTATTTTGATGTTTGGTATGATTAATACCCGTTGCATACTCATCGCAAGCCTTCCTTGTTTTGCTCAATAATAGCCTTGATATAGGCTGCGTTTTCCATACCCAGCGCTTTTGCTTTATGACCAAGCACCTTTTTATAAGAG
>CAYNGN010000403.1:0-2806 GCA_964396615.1 uncultured Thiothrix sp.
AAAGCGAGTTTGATCGTACGAATTGGGCAGAAAGTAGCAAGAGGGCAGCGAATAGGTCAGGTATCAAATAATATGGGGCGCTCTAAAACAACGGTTCATTTACATTTTGATATGCAGCAGACATTGCGTTTTCCTAATGGTCACTCAGCAAAGGTATTTGTGCCTCCTTATAGCTCTTTAGTGGATGCTTATCAGCGTTTATTAAGTAGGCGTAATTAAAGCAGGTGAAGGAGTATTGTGGCGACATACTTTTAGTGATTTTTTGTGGAATTATTATGATTAATACTTGACATAGTTCCACCAAAACTGTGTAATGACCGCCACGTTGGCCGGGTAGCTCAGTCGGTAGAGCAGCGGATTGAAAATCCGCGTGTCGGCAGTTCGATTCTGCCCCCGGCCACCAACGTAGTTTTAATTGCTAACCGCTAGTGATTGAACTGAAACCTGCTATTTTTGCAGGTTTTTTTGTGCCTCGAATTTGTGCTTTAACCGCCAAAGCCAATGGAAATATCCACTTTTTCCTTGGCGAAACGTTGGAGTACATCGAGTTGTCTAACAAGGCTGCGAGTGCTTTTGCGAAATTTCTTTTGCTCTGTTGCAGTGAGTGATAGTGATTTTGGTAACTGTACGGTTTCGGGATTTAGTGGCTGCCCATGAAGACGAAATTCGTAATGTAAGTGATCACCTGTGGAACTTCCTGTAGAACCTACATAGCCAATTGTATCGCCTAAATAAACTTTCATGCCATATTTCATGCCTTTAGCATAATTGCTCATATGTGCATAGCGGGTAATGTAACCATCGCGATGCTTAATTTCGATGGTTTTACCATAGCCGCCTTTTCTTGCAATATGATTAATAATGCCATTTCCTGTGGCAGTGATAGGTGTTCCTTTGGGAGCAGCGTAATCTGTGCCATGATGATCTTTGAGTCGTTTGTATATTGGATGATGTCTGCTACCAAAGTGGGAGCTAATTCTTTTATAGCTTTTTAGTGAGTGGCGTTTAAAGGCTTGGTCAAGATCTCGTCCATTAGCATCAAGATATTTTACGGTATTGTCACTTTGAACATAACGTATAGCACGATGAGAGCGTTTGTTGTGAATAAGTTCAGCCGCTAAAATATCACTTGAGCCAATTTTATTACCTTTATGGAATAGTTCTTCAAAGACTAAGGTAACCCTGTCGCCTTTTCTCAAGTCGCTGGCAAGTTTTAAATCACGATCAAATATTTTGATAAATTGCTTAACGAGTTTACGTGGTATGTTTTCTTGATTCGTGTCATAACGCAGTGAGTTTTTGATGAAGAGTGTTTTACGTGCTTGACGCGTTTCAATAACGCGTGAAATGAGACGACCAGTATAGCCATTGTTGCGTTTACTAATAACAAAGCTTTTTCTTTCACCGTGTTTATAGGTAATGATATGGGTTAGTATGCCATCAATTTTTTCCATACGAACAATGTCGTTTGTAGTTAGGTTGCTAAGTGTTTTATTTATTTTTTCAGAACTACTTATCATCGTTTTCAGTTCAGCTTTTATACCAAGCCTTGCAAATAGTTTCTCTGTTGTCTCTTCAGCGGTAATAATGTGTGTTGTCCAGTTGTCATCAATAAACGTTTTAGGTGATGAGTTTTCGGCAACAGATAGTATGAGTATAGGCGCTTGAGGAAGCGTTAGCTTTTCTGTAAGCGTCATTCTTTCATGCTTTTCTTCAGGTAATAACTCTTTCTCGTTGGGTTGGTTTTTAGTGATGATAGTTGACTGCTGGGTAAGGGCGGTTTGGCTATTAGTGTAATCTAGTTCAAAGGCTTTATGGCTTGATTGTAATGGGATATTACCAACAATAAGCGCGCAAGCTGTAAACATAACCGTTCTTGGTAGCCAAGTTGATACCTGAAAGGTATGGCTCCTAGAGAGGGGCTTTGGCGTTTTTGTATCACCGTTACTTATTTCATCGGCGGGTAAATCAAACTGTTGCATGGCTGTAGACCAGTTTTTTCTGATCTTATAGTCAGTCGCCACAATTTTTTTGTTCAAAATAGTACTCCAAAGTAAAGATGGTCGCGTTTCCCTCGCATGATATCGCGCAAATGCGCTGCCCTAGATATCTCTGTGGTTGAGTTGTACACATACTCTTCACAATTACATAAAAATAAACGCTTGGCAGATATGCATCCTAAAGCGTTTAGTAATTTATAATCACAATACATATTAAGTAATTATAAGGAAAGATGCCTAAACTAAAACTTAATAGATTTGCTAATATTACTAGCATTTTTATACAGAACGATAGCGAATGTCAAATCTAAGAGGTAGGCAGAAGAAACTATTGATTGTTTTTGTGGGCGTGAAAAAATAAAAATAGGCAAAAAAATGTGTTTATTGCTGGATGCATAGTTACGGATGTGTAGGATTAGTTACAAGTAGCAATGATGATAAGACTGAAGATAGGGGAGGTGTATTTGAGAAAATAATAGCTCATGTTTGTCATGAGTTTAAGTGGTTGTTTTGTAATTATTTTATTTGTTATTTTAAAGTATTTTGAGTTAATTTAAAATAACAGTTGACGGTGTTTCAATGTTCTATATAATGCGCCCCACTCTCTGGCACATAACACACCAAAGAATGCAGTAAAAAGTGAAATTTAGAGTAGGTTTTGAGTCTGACATAAATCGTAAAAAATTAAAAAATGTTTGATAATTTTTTTAGTTTAAAGTATAATCCTCAGCCCTCAGAATTGATCTGATAAACACAAATCAAGCATTTGTGAGACTTTAAAAAGACAAAGACGAATAAGTTTATGA
>CAYNGN010000404.1:0-2803 GCA_964396615.1 uncultured Thiothrix sp.
TACACTTAATATCGCCCTTTTCAATGAAAAAGGGCCGCTATTAGCTGCAACACTCTTGGCCGATGGTCAAATGACCATTAAAAATGTGCCTCGTCTACGTGATGTGAATACCACGATTAAGTTACTTGAAGGTATGGGGGTAACGGTGAGTGTTGATGATGACTATAATATTACAACGGATACAACATCAATAACGTCTTATTGTGCGCCTTATGAATTAGTTAAAACCATGCGCGCTTCCATCCTTGTTTTAGGTCCTACTTTGGCACGTTATGGTGAAGTTGAAGTGTCATTGCCAGGAGGATGTGCGATTGGTTCGCGTCCAGTCAATATTCACCTTTCTGGTTTAGAAGCAATGGGCGCTAGTATTAGCGTTGAAGAAGGCTTTATTCGTGCTAAAGCAAAGCGCTTAAAAGGGGCGAATATTGTCATGGAAAAGGTCACTGTGACAGGCACAGCAAACTTGTTAATGGCAGCGGTATTAGCAGAAGGTGTCACAACATTAGATAATGCTGCACGCGAGCCTGAGGTGTCTGATCTTGCTAACTGTTTGAATAAAATGGGTGCAAAAATTTCAGGTATTGATACCACCTCTTTGCGTATAGAAGGTGTGGATAGATTGCAAGGTACGGAGTATACCGTGTTGCCTGATCGTATTGAAACAGGTACTTATCTTGCTGTTGCTGCGATTACAGGAGGGAAGGTAAAGGTGTTAAATGCAGCGCCTTCAACACTGGAAATGGTGTTAAAAAAGTTTCGTGATGCAGGTGCGCTTATTACGACAGGTGCTGATTGGATTGAATTGGATATGCAGGAACGTATCTTAAAATCAGTGGATATTACCACTGAACCCCATCCTGGTTTCCCAACGGATATGCAAGCACAATTTATGGCAATGAATAGTTGTGCGCGAGGTATTAGTGTTATTACCGAAAATATTTTTGAAAACAGAATGATGCATGTTGCTGAGCTAATGCGTATGGGCGCTAATATTCGTCTTGAAGGGAATACGGCTATTGTTGCAGGAATGCCTGATTTATTTGGCGCGCCAGTGATGGCTACTGATTTGCGTGCATCAGCAAGCCTTATCTTAGCAGGGTTGGCTGCTAACGGTAAAACCATTGTTGATCGTATTTACCATACAGATCGTGGCTATGAAAAAATTGAAGTGCGTTTACAAAAGTTAGGCGCAAACATTGAGCGAGTGAACGGATAACACATACGGATAATCGATAATGGCTGATGTAATTACCATTGCCCTTTCTAAGGGGCGTATTTTTAAAGAAACCTTACCGCTTTTAAAAGCGGCGGGTATTGAACCGTTAGATGACCCAGAAATATCACGTAAATTGATTCTGGACACGACTCGAGACGATGTGAAAATTGTTATTATTCGTGCTACAGACGTACCTGTGTATGTGCAATATGGTGCTGCAGATATGGGGGTAGTGGGCAAAGATGTACTGGTAGAGCATGGTGGAGAAGGGCTTTACGAATTGCTTGATTTGCATATTGCTAAATGTAGATTGATGGTGGCAGGGCTTAAAAACCAACCGTTGCCCGCAACAGGGGTAATAAAAGTAGCGACCAAGTTTGTTAATTGTGCAAAACGTTATTTTTCAGCTCAAGGTCGTCAAGTAGAAATTATTAAACTGTATGGTTCAATGGAGTTAGCACCTATTGTTGGTTTAGCTGATTGTATTGTCGATGTGGTTGATACAGGCAGTACGTTAGAAGCGAATGGTTTAGTACCCATGGAACATATGTTTGATGTGAGCTCCAGAATGATTGTCAATGAAGCCAGTATGAAGATGCGTAATGCCACGATCCATTCCTTGTTAGAACACATTGAGTCTGCGGTACAAAAGCCGTACAGCTAAGAACAACTTGACTAAAACGCTTATGTTATAAGTGTCCACTATAAATGAGTAATCATGATGGAAAATACCGATAACTTACGAATTAAGAACATTGAAGCGGTTGCTAACCCAGTCGATTTATTAAATGACTTGCCAATGACTGAGGCAGCAGCAACAACTGTTGCTATAGCAAGAGACGATACCCATAAAATATTACATGGCGAAGATGATCGCTTATTAGTGGTTGTTGGTCCTTGTTCCATCCATGATGCTGATGCAGCACTAGAATATGCGCATTGGCTACTTAAATTACGTTATGAGTTTGCAGATACGTTACATATTGTGATGCGCGTGTATTTTGAAAAGCCACGTACACGTATTGGTTGGAAAGGATTGATTAATGACCCTGATTTGACGGATACGTTTGATATTAATAAAGGTTTATGTGTAGCACGTAAATTATTACTTGATGTTTCTGATTTAGGTATGCCAGCAGCAACTGAGTATCTTGATTTGATTACGCCACAATATGTATCTGATTTAGTCAGTTGGGCTGCAATTGGTGCGCGTACCACTGAAAGCCAAGGGCATCGTGAGCTATCATCAGGCGTTTCCTGTCCGATTGGTTTTAAAAATGGTACCTATGGTAATATGAACATCGCTATTGATGCAATTGCCGCAGCAAACCGTGAGCATCGTTTTCTTTCTGTGACTCAAGATGGTCATTCGGCGATTTTTACGACAACAGGCAATGAAGATTGCCATATTATTTTGCGCGGTGGTCGAGAACCTAATTACGACCAGCAAAGTGTTGAGCGTGCAGTGACAGAATTAAAAAAAGCCAAGCTCTCTCCTTGTTTGATGGTTGATATGAGTCATGCAAATAGTTGTAAAAATCATAAAAACCAGTCTAAGGTTGCCACCTATCTTGCTGAACAGGTGGG
>CAYNGN010000405.1:0-2798 GCA_964396615.1 uncultured Thiothrix sp.
GTCGAGTAGAGCAAGTGAGACGAATTAAAAAAGACAGAATTCTTGTTTTGGTTGAGTTAGAAGGGGGTAATGATGGTCTCAATACGCTTGCGCCTTATACTGATCCTCTTTATAAAAAATTAAGACCAACGCTTAGCCTTAGTAAAAATCAGGTGATTGATCTTGGTCGTGGTATGGGAATGCATAAATCTTTAGAGACTTTAAAGCCAATTTGGGATGATGAAGATCTTGCATGGATTCAAGGTGTTGGTTATCCCCATCCAGATCTTTCACATTTTCGCTCACGAGATATATGGAAAACAGCGTCTAGTTCTGATCATCAATTAACAGATGGTTGGTTATCATTAGTTTTGCCACAAAAAAAGCGTGGTTTACATGGCATTGTTGTTGGTGATGACTTGGGGCCTTTAGAAAGCCATCATTGTCGGGCTGTTGCGATGAAAGACCCTAAAACATTTCGCCAACAGGCTGACATGGTGAAAGCGATACGGCATAAGAGTAATAATGCTTCTTTAGCACACTTGATTGGTGTTCAGCAGCAATTGCATGAAGCAAAAACGTTGCTTGAAAACACTTCAGGCTTTGCTTATCTAGACCGCTATTTTCATGCCCATCCTTTTCAAAATGATTTAAAGTCGGTTGCAAAGATGATTGTTGGAGGAGGTGCTAATGCATCTGTTTACAAGGTAACACTTAAAGGTTTTGATACACATGCAGGTCAGGCTGTTACGCATAAGAACCAATTAAAGTATCTTGCTGATGGACTTAATGCTTTTGCATCAGCGATGAAGGCGAGTGATAGATGGCATGATGTACTTATTATGACGTATTCAGAATTTGGGCGTAGCGTCAAAGAAAACCGTAGTGGTGGAACAGATCATGGAACTGCAGCTCCTCATTTAGTGATGGGCGGGAAAGTGAATGGTGGTGAGTTGTATGGTGAGAATATGCGTTTAAATGATTTACAGAATGGAGATTTAGTTTATACAACCGATTTTCGTTCTTTATATGCAACAATAACGGATCGTTGGTGGGGATTGGAAAGTCCTTGGCAACAGCATGATACTCTCGCGTTTGTATAATTTTGTATTAAATAATAAAAAAGTAGTTGTCTGACGTTTCTGGTTGCTTTGTCGATGTGTTGTTATATAATTTAGTGGTTTTATATAAACGTTAATTTTTTTAATAGGGTTATATAAGCCAGTCAGATAGATGAGTGTCTATTTCATATTAATGTTTTCACATTAATAAATCTTCTTGTTTTTTGATTACGTTTATCATTTTTTATCCAACAGTGGGTATTGTATTTTGTGTGTTAACGGCTAAGGTATTTGAAAATGATGTTGATTGCTGGTATTGACGAAGTAGGGCGTGGTCCTTTGGCGGGAGCTGTCGTTGCTGCTGCTGTTATTCTTAATCCAGAGTCTCCAATAGAAGGTTTAACGGATTCTAAAAAGCTTAGTGAAAAAAAGCGTAATGCGCTGGATAATGAAATTAAAGAAAAAGCACTAGCATGGTCTCTAGGTAGGGCTGAAGTAGAAGAGATTGATCGTATTAATATTCTTCAAGCAAGCTTGTTAGCAATGCAGCGTGCTGTAGAACAGTTAAGCGTAAAACCTGATCATCTTAAAATAGATGGTAATCAGTTGTTGTCGATAGCTTATTCTATGGAAGCTATCATTAAAGGTGATTTGACTGTGGCAGAAATCAGCGCTGCGTCAATTATTGCAAAAGTGGCAAGAGACAAGGAAATGGTATTATTTGATGCTGTATATCCTGAGTATGGCTTTGCTGCGCACAAAGGTTACCCTACTAAAAAACATCGCGAAGCGTTATTGAAATATGGTGTTACTCCTATACATCGGCGGAGTTTTTCACCCGTGAGGACTTGTTTATAACCGTTTGTTGGTTTGGGGCTTGAAGTTATGGATAAAAAATTAATAAAAAAGGTGAGGTATAAAGGGTGAGTAAGCAAATGATTAATGTAGGGTATAAGGAAGTATTTATTATTTCCTTTATGCTTGCACTCGTGACACATAGTCTTTTTTTCGATATTTATCGTGGTGCTGTGTTCAATGTAGTGCCTCATGATCACTATGAATATTACGCCTTTTATTTTCTGGGGCATGATCTAGGCGAGCTTCCGCCACAGACGCATGCTTACCGAGTAATGCCCGTGTTATTGGCATTACCTTTTTATTATATTGTACCTCTTTTCACTTTTTCGGGTGCCGAACCTCCTGCTGTTGATGAAAATTATTTGCGAATGCTTATTTCTTTTTCTGTTGTGACTTATATATCAGTGCTTATTACTTGTATTACTGCCTATATGATGGCAAGAAAAAGATTTGGTGTTTCAATTCTGCTGGCTACTGTTATTGTATTGTGGACTTATTTGATGCTGAGGCATTTGCGAGAAGGTTTGTATGGGGTTGATGCGATGGGAGTGATGGTTGTGACATTGATCATTTACCATATGAATAATAAATGGCTATATGCATTACTGGTGATTGTGGGTGTTTTTGTCAATGAAAAAGTGGCGATTATTTTCTTTATGTTGATGGCGGGGCGATGGCTTTTTTATCGACCAAGGCAGATTGATATTTATTTAATAGCGCCTGTTGTTGCATTGCTTTTGTATGCTGCTGTGAATATTATCACCCCCCATTTTTTTGCTTTTTCTAGTGGAACAGGTGCACATAGAGATATTGCTAATTTCCTTTCTCAGTTTATTGAGACATTTATGGTGAGTTTAACGATGAAAGGGATTATTCTTAATGTTATTCCCGTTATGATTC
>CAYNGN010000406.1:0-2797 GCA_964396615.1 uncultured Thiothrix sp.
TTAGTTTTTCTATCACAGTTACTCCTGTCCTGTTCTAACTTGGTTTGAGATTCATCAATGGTCACCGCTTGCTTTCTCATTGTGTTGGTATCTGTTTTAAATTCATAGATACCTAATACGACTCGTTTGAAATAAACTGCTCAAAAAAGGTAGATCGTGGTTTTTAAGAGCGAAACTAGAGGTGATTTCATCATAAATCTGACTTTTTTATGATGCCTTACTGTTCGTTATGTTTATATTACTAGCACATGTGATGGTTGGATATACAAAAAATAAGGGTTGGTCATTATAGGGGGTTGAGTGGTTTTATTTATAGGGTGACTGGTAAAACTGAGAAATTTAATAAGTGAATATTTATACGGGCAGTGCTGATTTTCCATCATAGATAATGCGTGAGTTCGTTATTTAGATAAGATCGCCTTTGTACCTAAGATAAACGCCCTTGAAATGCCAATAAAGCAGCACCATAAGCCGCTTCAGTGTAATGCGCAGCAATAACAGGCAGTCCAAGGTGCTGTTGGCGTAATTGTAACCACGGTTGATTATAACTGCCGCGCCCGACACTGATCACATGCGTTATTTTTGGAGCGCCTAGTTGTTGTAAGCGTTGATAGCCTAATTTTTCTACTGCTGATAGACCTTCTAATAATGCTTGAAAAAACACCACGTCACTCTCAGGACGTGGCGATAATGTGGGTTGTTTGTAGGGATCATTGGTGGGGAAGCGTTCGCCCATACAGGTTAAGGGGTAATACTGTAATCCTGTTGGTTGCTGAATGGACATTTGAGCGGATAATGCGTGCATTGTTTGTGCATCAAAAAACTGTCGTAATACCTGTCCACCACAGTTTGATGCACCACCGACTAACCATTGACCTTGGTAGGGCTGGCTATAGACACCGTAGCTTCGATCAGTGATCGGATGATCAGCCAATATTTTTAACACTAAAGTACTGCCTAAAGACGTTACGGCATCGCCTATTTTATTAATACCTGTTGCCATCACTGCGGAAATACTATCCGTTGTACCTGCAACTAGTTGTAGTTCAGGCGATAAGCCCAGTTCAATGGCTTGTGATCGCTTAATGTGGGCGACAACATTGCCTGAGGCGACAACGGTGGGCAGCATGGCTTGGGTGATACCATACTCTGCCATCCATGTCGGCCATTGTTTACGAAGGCTATCATAGCCAAGCTTAAAACAGTTATTCTCTTCGCTGAGGGAAAACTGTCCTGTAAGTTGACCTTTAATATAATCCGCTTGGGTGACAATTCGTGTTGTATTGACAGTGACGTTATCAAGGGATTTAAGTAAGCGTAAGACACGTACAAAGGTATCACTTTGTTCTGAAAGTGCTTGCCCCTGCCAGTGAAATTCAGCGTCATGATTGTTATATAACAAAGGTTGTGTGCAAGGTTTTCCGTTGCTATTGGTAAGTAATAGGCTACCTGATGTGCCATCAATTGCAAGGTAATGCAGGCGTTTTTTGAGGGTTTCAGGCAAGGATTGCAGCAACGCACGGCTATGATGCCACCACAGCGCAACTGTTTGTTGTTGGGGGGCGGAGTAATCAATGCGCGATTCATTGATAAGTGTTTTATTCGCATCAATAACACACAGACGTATGCCTGATGTGCCTAAGTCAAGACCTGCGTATAAGTCGTTTGTTTGCATAAAGGGCTTCCTTTCACATTAACGGACAGCATTGTATCATGAGTTAAGTGGCTGAATACTTCACTTTAAATGATTAAAAGGTGGAAAAATGATCAAAAATAATGCTCTAATGGATAAGCGATGGAAATGCGTTATTTTTTTAATTCTATTGGTAGGCATTGTTATAAGAAGTATGCAAGATGCCAGTGCAATACCAATAACAATGGATACTTTTATGGTAGCGAAAAAACGCTCAGTTTCTCTTGGCTCTCGCCCTTATTACCTTGTCGATAGCATGGCAGAGGGAGGGTTAAAGCAGCAACTACAAGCCTGTGCAGATATGACCTTTAGCCGTACGGATTTTTGTATTGGTCATCGTGGTGCGCCCTTACAGTTTCCTGAACATACGAAAGAATCTTATTTAGCCGCTGCACGTATGGGGGCAGGGATCATTGAATGTGATGTCACCTTTACTAAAGACAAACAGTTAGTGTGTCGGCATTCGCAATGTGATTTACAGACTACGACTAATATTTTGGCGATCCCTGAATTAGCGGCACGTTGCACTGAGCCATTCAAACCTGCTGAATTTGATTCTAAAACAGGTAAGCTATTGAAAGCGGCAAGCGCAATATGCTGTAGCAGTGATATTACTCTGGCTGAATTTAAAACCCTACAGGGTAAAATGGATGGGGTGAATAAACGCGCAACAACGGTAAAAAGTTATCTTAACGGCACAGCAAAATGGCGTACGGATTTGTATGCCAGCACGGGTACGGTGATGACACATGTGGAGAGTATTGAATTATTTAAAAAATTAGGGGTGAAAATGACCCCTGAACTCAAGACTCCACGCGTACCGATGCCCTATCAAGGCTATACGCAGCAAGATTTCGCACAACAGTTGATTGATGAGTACAAGGCGGCAGGTGTTCCTGCCAGTGATGTCTTTGTGCAATCAGCAGCCCTTGATGATATTTTTTACTGGCTTAAACATGAACCTGATTTTGGTCAGCAAGCGATTTATTTAGATGATACCGTCTATCGTGATAGTCTGAAAAAAATGCTGAATCAACAGGCTTATGCCAAGCAAGTAGCAGCATTACCACGTTTAGCAGCTAAGGGGTTACGTTATATTGCACC
>CAYNGN010000407.1:0-627 GCA_964396615.1 uncultured Thiothrix sp.
CTCAAAGCTATAACCCCGCACAGAATTTTGCCCTCCCGCAAAAAAGCGTAATGATTTCGGCATTTCATCAAACTCACCAACAAAAGTTGTGCCAATGCCCCCTTGCAAAATAATTTTTCCTGCTTGCTCATCATCCTCGTTATCAGCACCAGCAAACGTATAGAGAAACTTTCCTGTCACCTCTGCTTGCAATATGGATTGATCGCTTACCACACCTTCAACAGCACCGTTTAAATCCGCCTTTAAACGCCAGCCTTCGGTCGGAAATAAGGCATCATTACGCTGCGTTTTATGCATATTGATACCCAGCAAGGTAAGCTGTGAACTTGTTGGGTCGTCGCCATCAATTTCAGTTTCTTCATCTAAATACGTCAATGAGCCAACCTGCTCCCAACCACTGTCATTACGCCGATGATAAGAAAAACTCAGTTCTAAGGCTGTACCACGAATATCATCATTATCACTGCGCTTCCAACTACTAGATACTGTTGCATACTCATGCTCGGGCTCCCACAAGGGCACTTTATATTTCATGGTAAACGCAGGATCTTTTACCGAAAATCGTGTAGTAACATTAAGTTGATGCCCTTTGTCATTTAGCCAATGCGTATCAACCCCCGTTTCAAC
>CAYNGN010000407.1:646-2794 GCA_964396615.1 uncultured Thiothrix sp.
TCCGTTGCATAACCAATCGCCCCTTTATAGGTATAACGCTTACGTCTTGGTACGATAATAGAAATAGGAATAACACCATTTTTAGCCTGCTGATAACCTGCTTTCACCTCAACATTTTCATAATACTGGCTATTTTCAAGTAGACGCTGTTGCTGAATTAATTGAGTGCTATCAAATGCATCCCCTTGTTTGAGGCGGATATAACGTGCTTGATGTTTTTTATCCAGAATATCCTGTTTAACACTGATTTCTCCTAAGCGATAACGTTTGCCTGTAGAAAACACGAGTTCAATACGTGCGGTATTTTTTTCTGGGTCAACACGAATCTGATGCTCTTCAAGCGTTGCATCAAAAAATCCCAAACGCGTAGCAATACTCTTTAGCTTTGCTTTAAAATCTTCATAAGCCTGTGAAACAAAGACATCGCCCACCTCATAAGGCGGCTTTTTGCGTAAAGCCTGAAAAATAGCTAACTCACTTCCTTCCCCCCTAATTTTTATTGACACCTGCTCAACCTTAACCGTAGAGCCTGACTTCGCATCAATCATTAATACCCAGCATCCTTGCCTGCGTTGTGAGGTCATACTAAATTGCCCATTGAAATATCCCATTGCCTCTGCACCTTCCAGTAGCTTTTTAGTTGAAGCCTCAATAAAGCGTTCCACACGACGTGGCGTAGAATCACATTTTAAATGACGTAACGAGGGTAAAAATACCTTTAGATTTTCAGCCAATTCATCAGATGCACCTGAGACCTGTACCTTAATTAGCGATTTATCATCTTCTGCAACAACAAGTGCTGAAATAATCATCATACAAAAAAATAAAAAGGTGTTACTCAAAAAACGCATACATAAAAACTCATCAATGGATAGTTAATTATTCATTCTGACACGTTGACACTCATACTTGAGGAGAAAGGCTGCCCTGTAATAACCCTCCATTATGAAAGCATATAATAACTTATGCAATTATTAAGATAATTAATATAATACATATGATTCTTACATGACTCTCTAACCATATTCCAATGGCACACACCTAACCATTAACTGAAAAATTAAATACATGAATATTTATAGTAGACTGCCTGCTTCTCCCAAAAAAATAACGCTATAATGAATATTACTGCCATCTACCCAGGTACCTTTGATCCTATCAGCCTTGGACATACTGACCTCGTTCATCGAGCTGCAAGACTTTTCGACCATGTTATTATTGGTGTTGCCTACAGCTATCAAAAAAGCACCTTATTTTCTTTAGACGAGCGAGTGTCCATGACACAACACGTCCTTGCCGATATCCCTAATTTACAGGTATTGAGTTTTGAAGGTTTACTCATAAACTTCGCTCAAGAACAGAATGCCAGCGTTCTATTACGGGGTATGCGTGCGGTTTCTGACTTTGAGTTTGAATTCCAACTCGCCAGCATGAATCGTAGCCTTGCACCTGATATCGAATCCTTATTTTTAACGCCTACTGAGGAATATTCCTTTTTATCCTCAACACTCATACGCGAAGTATCGCGTCTTGGCGGTGACATTTCAAAATTTGTTCATCCACATATTGAAATAGCCTTAAATAAGAAATTTAAACGAAACGAATAAATTAACTTACACGTTCCTTAATAACCTGATGTACTAATGCTTGTATTTCTTGATAATCGACACGCTGATCGTCACCTGAAACATGTTCAAATGATGTATCTCCCAACGTTGCAAATGATGTTTGCAAATGCTCAGGGATACGCTGTACAAAACGTTCATATTCATTACGTTGCATACCCATCTCATGATCTAAAAACTCTAAATCCTGTGCAACACGCTGTAATAAGACACGTTCATTTGCTTGCGTAATAAGCTCAAGATGCTCAAAGCTTTGATTAACATCTTGCAATAGCTGACTAAAATCCAATTTAGTATCATCGGCATAGCTTTGTAAATTAATGCGTAATTCTTGTAAAGCCATTAACTCCTGATGCAAACGATCATTATTACCTTTCAAATCACCAACAATTGCTTTCATATCAGTCAAACTGTTGTTTAACACTTCATTTTCATGCATGAAAGCAGCGTTACTGTTAGCAAATTTTTGATTTTCAGCAACAAAATTATTGATCACAACTGTATCAAATATCTCATTAAAAAG
>CAYNGN010000408.1:0-2781 GCA_964396615.1 uncultured Thiothrix sp.
TTTATTATACTGAGGGTGGATAACATCAGCTGCAATTTCAGCAAGGGGAAATAATACAAAGGCATAGCGAGTTATTTCATCACGTGGCACGTCCATTTCGGGGTGTAAAATATGCTGCTCGTACAGTAGCAAATCAATATCAAGTGTTCTAGCGCTAAATTTCACATTATTGCGTACGCGTAGATGTTTATCTTCTATAAGCTTTAAAGAGATTGCTACTTGTTGTGGCGTCAGTGTTGTATTGAGTCCAACGGCAAGATTAAAAAAGGGAACTCCCAGAAATCCTACAGCAGCGGTTTCGTAAATCGTGGATTCGTTGAGTTTACCAAAGGTTTGTTGTAAGTGTTGCAGGGCTGAGCGAATATTTTTTTTACGCTGAATATTACTCCCAAGACTAAGATAAATCTGTGCCATTAGGGCTGTTCTCTACTGCGTTCAATAATAACACCCACTTCACTGGAACCTGTGACCGCACTGGGTTTGCCTAAGGTTACTTTGACCCAAGGTAGATTAAATTTTGCTAATAAACAGTGGGCAATTTTTTCTGCTAGTGTTTCAACTAACTGAAACTGACTCTCAGCAACAAAAGCACTAATCATTTTGGCGGCTTCTTTATAGTTTAGGGTATCGTTAATATCATCAGAATGGGCAGGAATACTATTATCCCAGCCCATTTCCAAATCAATACGAACGGTTTGGCGCATATTACGTTCCCAGTCATAAATGCCAATGAGTGCTTCAACGCGTAAATCGCGCACATAAACAATATCCATAGCGTATTCTTTATTTTGTTGTTATTACTCAGTTAAGTTGCTAGTTGTTCTGCTATTTTCATTGCAGCAACTAAACTTCCCGTGTTTGCTTTTCCTGTCCCTGCTAAATCCAATGCCGTACCATGATCAACAGAGGTACGAATAATGGGCAAACCAAGGGTAATATTAATCGCTCGACCAAAGCCTGTATGTTTTAACACAGGCAGACCTTGATCATGATACATGGCAAGTACCGCATCCGCTTGAGCGAGATACTTAGGTGTGAATAAGGTGTCTGCGGGTAGTGGGCCAATGAGATTCATCCCTTGTTGTCTCAGACGTATTAACACAGGTTCAATAATGTCAATTTCTTCCATACCTAAATGACCATCTTCACCTGCATGGGGATTGAGACCACAGACTAAAATACGCGGTTGATCGACCTTAAATTTGCTGATTAAGTCCTGTTGTAAAATGGTAATGATATCGGTCAAACTTTGTTGTGTAATTGCTGAACTGACGGCTGATAGCGGCAGATGAGTCGTGGCTAAAGCAACGCGCAATTCCTCTGTTGCCAACATCATCACGGGTAAGGGGGTATGGGTTAGTTGGGCTAAAAACTCAGTATGCCCTGTGAAGGGAATTCCCGCCTCATTAATAATGCCTTTATGCAAGGGAGCGGTGACCATTGCAGAAAACTCACCCGTTATACACCCTTCTGTAGCACGTGTGAGTGTTTCTATTACATAGCGTGAATTGCATTTGTCGAGTACGCCTGCTTTGACAGGGGCAGGGCAGTTGATGGGTAATACGGTGAGTGTTTGTAAGCTTGGTGCTAATAATGTTGTGGATTTGTCATCATGCTGCATTGGTTTATACGTTTCTATTCTAAGCTTAAGCTCCAATTGCTCGGCACGTTGTTTGAGCATGGTTGGATCAGTAATCAGCACATAGTCATTCAATGGCATTGTTTGTGCTAGTTGAATGAGTAAATCAGGGCCGATGCCAGCGGGTTCGCCTGTGGTAATGGCTATAGTCATTAGAGGAGATTCTTTATTGTATTTAAAAAATTGTATTTGAAAATTGGTATCTTTACATATTTTAGTTAGTAATTTATCCTGCTAGGATTCACCCTTCAATCTCACTAAACTCGCTATGCTCAAACAACGTTCGGTTTCAGTACGATTCCTATCAGGCTTTAAACGGTAAACTACTCTTGACAATTGTGAAGGATACTTAAAAATTAATTTTATATTCCACAAATGCAGTGTCACGCAACTGTTGTAACCATGTGGCGTAGGCATTGTCAGGCTGGTTTTTGCTGAGCAGCTCTTTGGCTTGATGACGTAGATTATTTGCTGTTTGGGTGCTTTTTCTTTTGTCTATTACTTCTAAAATATGCCAGCCAAACTGTGTTTTAAAAGGAGGGCTAATTTGCTTTATAGTGCTACGTTTTGCCATTGCAGCAAATGCAGGTACATAACCTTCAAGTGCTGCCCAGCCTAGCTCTCCGCCTTTAGCACCAGAACCTTTATCATCAGAGTGTTGTTGTGCCAATGTCGAAAAACTTTCACCTGCAATAATTTTCTGACGAATTTTGGTGATACTTGCACGTACGTCTTGGTCTTTTTGTTGTGCTGTTGGTTTGATCAAAATATGGCGAATATTAAACTCTTCGACAGCATGTTGCTGAGCGCCTTGTTTATCAATAAGCTTTAGCAGATGGAAACCTTGCTCATCATGGAATAAGGCTGATAATTGCCCTTGTTCTAGTGTGTTCATCGTGCGTAAAAAACTCGGTGAAAGCGTTGTTGCGTTAACCCAAGCATTATGTGCTTGGGCATTGGGAAAGGATAATAAATCTTTACCTTGAATGATGCGTTGACGTGTCTGGTTGGCCTGGTGTTTTAGTACTTTTAGCTCAGGGAGGCGGCTATATTTTTTTTGCGGGAATAGCAAATGTTGAAATTTATAGCTAATATTTTTCGATAAGAGGCCGCTTTGATTGGTGATAAGGTCATCAATAGCA
>CAYNGN010000409.1:0-2780 GCA_964396615.1 uncultured Thiothrix sp.
AGTAAAAGATCAGGCGTTTCAACATGATTCGATAATGTCTCTTTTTCTTGCGGGCTTTCTTTTATAAAATGACATCCCGCTAATAAGAGATAGACAAAAAATGACATTATGGTAAAGAAGTTTTTTTTTAAGGGGAACATAACTCTCCTGACAACATGTTTGTTTTATTCATAAAATAGATAGCTATATAATGGCGCGTGACTTAAAACTCATTGCTGATAAGGAATGTTTATATTTTGATTCGCCGATTTTCCTTATCGAGCCACGTGCTATTTTATAGCGCGGACGTTGACTGATAGGATCAAGAATACGCCCTGCTAAAGAGTTTGTTGCGCCTTTAGCAGATGGCAAATTAAAGTAACTGAAAGTCACCCCTTGCTTAATGGCATCAGTAACAATAGCAACGGCTTCAAAGCTTGCACTATCATATTCTATGTAACCCTTTTTCTGCATTTCGGTAAACGTCATGTGCTTAACATCATCCCATTTCAAACCAATCGCAGATTCAAGGCTTTTCATCACGGGATCATGATCTTCCTGATCAGGACTCATGCTATTGTCTTTTGCGCTAGGCTTCTGTGTTTCAACAACGTTGGTGTTTTCCCCGCCCCAAATATCCTCTAATAGATCAGGTTCTACAAGATCAGCGTTCCCTATTGTTCTCGTTTGAATGCCTTCAGAACCATGATATTCATCATCAATAAGCTGTTGTAAAGGATCTGGTTCAACAAGGTCAGCACCCACTTGTGGAGGGATATGACCTTGAACCTTCCTGTCATTGGCTGAGTTTGAGTACCCTCCTACCTCAACGGGAATATTATCGTTAGAAACAACAACTCTATCGCCACTTTCAATTCCTCTTTTTCGTGCATCATTAGGGTGTATCTCTAGCCAATTGTCTGGCCAACGCTGCTGTAAATAAGGGCGACGCATTTGGTCATCAAAGCCAGACTGCCAAAATTCATTAATACGTCCTGTTGTTACCCAAAGTTCATTGCCTTTTGGTCGCATGAATTCCCAATAATCAGCAAACATTTCCCAGTTGGCTTTCAGTAAATTAGCACGTCCTGTTTTTGTCTTGAATTTGCGCAGCCAGATTGGATTAATAGTGGTTAACCCCATGGGTGTACCTGTTCGCAAGGTACTATCATGCAGGCGTTCAGTGCCAACTAATTTACCATCCTCCCAACGTACAGGCGCTTGGATACCTGTTGTCCCCATTTCTCTTAAGACATCGTGGGCGCGTTTACCTTTAGAACGCGCATACTCAACAAGTGCAACATAACTGGTACGACGACTTTTATTATAAAAGGCTGCATCTTCAAAGACGGCATTGCTGTCTTTCCAATCAAAGCCTTTTAATCCCATACGTTGGGCAAACATCGCTGCAATTTTCCAATCAGGTTTCGCTTCACCAGGAGCATCGTTAAACTTGGAATACAAGCGAATGCGGCGCTCACCATTGGCACGGGTTAAGTCTTCTTCTCCCCACGTTGCAGCGGGCAACACAATATCGGCAAAATCGGTATTAATCGGGTTAACGGGATAGATATCTTGATCCACCATGACCATGCCGCCTTCATCAATACGTTGCTTATAAGCCGCAATGATATGGTGTTTACCCCATTTTTTCGGGTGCGTTCGGTGACCACTGGTTAACGTTCTTAAGGTATTGCTTAAACGTTTTGATGCGACCATTGCATGGGTCCATGTCGTACCAATCACCCAAACAAAACTCGCTTTTCCTTCCTCAACCCAGCGGTCAAGATCAATGCCTTGTTTTCGCCACCCTGGAAATTTTTCGGGTGCTTCTGCTTCGGGATATTGACCGCCTGGCATCATACCGCGTTGATGACCTCCAAAGCGACCAATGACTTGACCGGGGCGATTACCTGCACCACAAATTAAACCTAATGCGGTAATTGCCGCAGTATTACCGTAGTTATTTGACCAATACAAACCCTTTTCAAAACCAAATGAGGCTTTAGGCCGTTTACCGTTCGCGCTTGGTTTGGCAAGCATTTCAGCGGCTTTTATAATTTTTTCCTCAGGAATACCTGTTTTTTGGGAGGCAATGGCTAACTCTGCATATTTGTAGTGTGTGATCCACTCTTTAAAATCATCAAAGCCATCTGCTTGGAATACTTCATTATCTAACTCTGCGCGGTTATTAATCCATCGCCGTACAAAGCGCTTATCTTCCCAACCCTTTTCTACAATGATTCTAGCAAGCGCGTTGAGTAACAAAACATCAGTGCCAGGATTGATTTCTAAATACAAACCACCATTTTGCTCTGCATAAGCAACGCCTGCTGTTTTGCGTGGTAGGACAAAAATAACCTTCATACCACTGCTAATGCCGTCTTTTATCCATTCATTAAAAATAATAGTTTTCGATTCAAAAGGGTCAGTGCCTGCAATAAATAAAACATCAGCCGCCCCCCAGTCCTTATAAGAAGGGGAGAAGTTATCAATACCTGCGTCTGACATTCCAGGAGTATCAGGGCCATGTCCTGTGGGTTGATCATGTACTGCCCATGCCGGTGTTTCAATACCCCGTAAAGCAAGTTTGGTTAATGCATGTGTATCTTCCCAGTACTGGTAAGAAAACATTTTCATTGCCCATGCTGATTTTCCGCGAGTATCAAGCACATATTGAGAGACTTCTGCCATAATATCAATGGCATCTTTCCAAGCAATGCGCGTTAATTTGCCATTAATACGGATCATTGGATACTTCAAACGGTCTCTTGTCGGGGTTTCTGGGTTGTAACATTTTT
>CAYNGN010000410.1:0-2767 GCA_964396615.1 uncultured Thiothrix sp.
AAGGATATACGGTTAATTAAATTTTTTGGAGCCATTATTTAGGTGGGAAATTATACAAACACTCTTTGCTTGGAACATTAAGTGTTTGTAAAGAGGAAGCCATGTACTTAATTAGAGTAAGTGAGGCTATGATTTACCAGCTTTTTGAAACGCTGCTGCCATTGCGCTAGTGTTGGCGTTATTTTCTTGTGTGGGTTTCTTTTGTTGATAATTTGTGCGCTGTTTTTGCGGCTTGGTTTTGCTTGCAGCATTATTTTTGCCTAACTTCATCGTTAAGGCAATGCGTTTACGACTAATATCAACTTCTTGCACTTGTACGTTAACAATCTGTCCTGCTTTAACCACTTCATGAGGATCTTTGACAAACTTATCAGTGAGTTGTGAAATATGAACTAAGCCATCCTGATGTACGCCAATATCAACAAAAGCGCCAAAGTTGGTTACATTAGTGACAACACCTTCTAATAGCATGTCTTTTTCTAGGTCTTTCATATCATTCACCCCCTCTTTAAAGGTTGCTGTGGTGAATTCAGGACGTGGATCACGCCCTGGCTTTTCAAGCTCAGTGAGTATATCCATTACGGTTGGAATACCAAATTTATCCGTAACGTAGTCTTGCGCGTGAAGGCTTTTTACAAAGCTGCTATTACCAATAATATCACTGATTTTCTTATTATTTTTAGTAGCGATATCATTGACAATAGAGACGGATTCGGGATGAACTGCTGAGGCATCGAGTGGATTGATTGCATCAGGGATACGCAAAAACCCCGCAGCTTGTTCAAAGGCTTTAGGGCCTAAACGGGCGACTTTTTTCAATTGACTGCGTTTGGTAAATTTGCCGTGTTCATCACGATAAGCAACAATATTATCGGCTAATCCCTTGTTCAACCCTGCGACATAAGATAGCAAGGGGGCAGAGGCCATATTGACATTAACGCCTACTGCATTAACACAATCTTCAACGGATGTGTCTAATGAGCGAGTCAATTGCGTTTGATTCACATCATGTTGATATTGTCCTACGCCAATGGCTTTTGGATCTATTTTTACCAATTCTGCTAGTGGGTCTTGTAAGCGTCTGGCGATAGACACTGCACCACGAATAGAGACATCCATCTCAGGGAATTCTTTAGCAGCAAGCGCAGAAGCCGAATAGACTGATGCGCCTGCTTCAGAAACAATGATTTTATTAATGTTATTATCAGGGTAACGCGAAATAAGATCAGCAACGAGTTTGTCCGTTTCACGGGAAGCTGTGCCATTACCAATACTGACTAGCTCAACGTTGTGTTGTTTAATCAGTTTATTGAGTGTTTCAATGGATTGATCCCATTGGTTTCTGGGTTGATGAGGATAAATAGTGGCGGTATCCAGTACTTTTCCTGTTTGATCAACAATGGCAACTTTAACCCCTGTGCGAATACCAGGATCAAGCCCCATGGTTGTTTTAGCCCCCGCAGGAGCGGCAAGTAGCAAGTCAATGAGATTAATAGAAAAAACACGAATAGCTTCTTTTTCAGCCGTTTCACGTAGTTGTAGTTTTAGGTCAACATCCAATCGACTATGAATTTTAATTTTCCATGCCCAACGTACCACTTCTAATAACCATTGATCTGCTGCGCGGCCTTTATCAGCAATACGAAACGTTTGGGCTATTTTTACCTCACATGGATGGGTTTGCTGCTTATTGGTATCAAGGTCAAGATCTAGGTGAAGATGTAAAATTCCTTCATTACGCCCACGGAATAAGGCTAATGCACGGTGTGACGGAATTTTATTAATGTGTTCGTTATAAGCGAAATAATCGGTAAATTTTTTGCCTTCTTCTTCTTTGCCCTTAGCGACCTTGGAACTTAACAAACCATATTGCCAAAGATCATCGCGTAACTGCCCCATTAATGTAGCATTTTCAGCAAATTCTTCCATTAATATTTGTTTTGCGCCTTCAAGAGCCGTAGCGCTATCGTCAATACCTTTTTCGCTGTCAATATAGGTAGCAGCACTTGCTTCAGGAGCTAAACTTGGGGTGCTAAGTAAATTATCAGCCAATGGTTGTAATCCCGCTTCACGAGCAATTTGGGCTTTGGTTCTGCGTTTGGGTTTATAGGGTAAGTAAAGGTCTTCTAGCGTTGTTTTTGTTGTTGCATTGAGAATTGATTGTTTGAGGGGGGCTGACAGTTTTCCTTGTTCCTCAATGGACTGCAAAATGGTTTTACGACGTTTATCAAGTTCACGTAGGTAGGTTAAACGTTCTTCTAAGGTGCGTAGTTGCGTGTCGTCAAGCCCTCCCGTTTGTTCTTTACGATAGCGGGCGATAAAAGGCACGGTTGCCCCCTCGTCGAGCAGTTGGATGGCAGCATTTACTTTAGTATTGTTAACAGAAAGTTCTGTTGCAATGCGGGTCGCAATAGTCGTCATATTATTTTATCGTTTTTTAGAGTTAAGGAAAAGTCAAGATTGAGAGTTCAATGAGGGTAAGTTGTGTTGATTAGGTGGTAGAGTCTACCAAGACTGAGTTACAAGGTAGAGCCTCATAACCCAGAAAACTAGGGAAAAAGATTAGGTTAAAATGTAATCTCTCGTCGTCTTAGATGGCTTGTAACCGCAATCCATGCACCAACAATGCCAAGTAAACCGCTGGCGATTAAAATGTAAAAGCTGGTCGCAAAATCAAGGCCGCTAATGCTGAATTGTGTGCCATATAAAGTCGATAAGCGATTAGTCGGAGCGATAAGAAAAAATATTGAAAAATGCACAATAACAA
>CAYNGN010000411.1:0-2766 GCA_964396615.1 uncultured Thiothrix sp.
TTATAAATTCTTTAATCCCCCAACTACCAATCCAGTTATAGCTACGTGGAGCAGAAAAAGCGACAAATAATTTTCCGCCTGCTGCTTTCCAGCCCTTTAGAAAGTCATAGTAGAGTCTTGCCATCCGTTTGTCTTTATTCGCCTGAATTAAATACGGATTAGAGCCTGTCTTTGAGTCATGTGTTTGATAAGCGACTAAATGTTGCCCACCCTCATAGGCAATTAAGTGGACACCATATTGTGCTGCAATAGTGCTTTGATGCTTCACTATCTTTAAAGTATTTGGGATTGAATAGCGATTGTTAGGTGATTTTAATAGTTTAAAGACATCATCTACACTCCTTAGCTCTTTTTGTGCTGCTTGTGTGGCATGAAAATAAGGTGCAATCGCTAAGGCATCTGTATGTTGATAGGCATCTTGATAACCTAGTATCATATGCGTCAATGCCACATTCGTTGCCATCCCTCCCATAACACGCACTAAACGATTCGGGTTACCAAACACTGATTCCCATATTTTAAATATTTCAACACTACGCTGTGAATAATACTTATAACCAGCAATATCCGCATTAGCATCTAATTTAAGTGCTTTTCCTTTACTTTTAATATCATGTTTTTGAGTAAAGACTCCGTTCCACGTTTCATTACTGTATTCAATATAAGCTTTTAACCCTGACTTCAAATGTTTTTTGGTGTAAGTCGCATATTGCTGAATAAAATGGTCATCAGCATTATGTGGTAAATTCAACCAAGGATCTGCATTCATTTTGTTGGCAAGTTCAAGCATAATCTCAAGAGGAACACCACGCACACCTTCCTTACCGCCCCATGTTGCTTGACTTACTTTAGGTCGGTCTTCCCATCGCGTAAGGTCGTTTCGAGTAATCCCCGCCATATTCATAAAACGAATCACCCGAAAATCACGCATAAACGTTAAATAATCAGGATTAAAAATGATTGATTGATGATGTTTTTCAAAGGAAAAATAAGCGTTACTACGCGCACATTCTTTAGCAGAACGAACCCGTGTAAAATGATTGCCATTGCAGATACCACCTGGCATGAGAATGCGGATATTACGAATATAATTTTTGGGATTTGTCTTAGTAATTGTGAGGGTTGCACTAATGAGCCGCTTTTTATCTGGCAAAAGACGGATGAGATCTTTCCCTGCCGAATGACGTATTAGCTTGGCTCCTGCACCATAGGTAATTTCACCTTCACCCTCATAAAGAACCGTATAAAGATCATTGGGAATGCTTTTAGCAGGAAAATAGCTAATAAAACGAGTTCCTGCTTTTCCACCATTTAATTGTTGTGGCCAGCCATTTTCATCGTATTCAATCGTCCCCTTCGTTAACCAAGGGCGTGCTTCCTCAAAGGGCAGTGACATTTTGAAAAGGTCAATAAAAGGCACACTAGAATCAATATCCATTGCTTCGTTAGTGTTAATTCCAATAGGAGAAAGCTGATTATGCTGAGAAGCAGCTGTAGCTGCAATGGTGGTATTGCACATACTATAAATGAATAAAGTAAGCAGAATAATATAGGGAGATATCGTTGTACGAGGTTGTGATTTTGTCATAATTTTTATTGCGCAAGTGTGCTGGTTTCAACCAAAATTGTACACAAAAACACCTAAGCTGTATAATTATTTATCATTATTGGTATTTTATACCATTTCTCTATCATAGATAGATGACTACTATAGACATTCGCTCATTAAATTTATCTGAAGTTTTATAGCCAGCAATTCCCGTTTTAGTTACAAGTCGATATGGTTGAAATATATTTTCAACGAAGATTCAATAGCTTACGCTTAAAATTCAATTAATTTAGCTTATGAAGTGTATATAACGGGAACTGCTGTTTTATAGCATCTTCCATATTTTAGTTAACAATCCAGCCTGATGGGATTCTCCCTTCAATCTCACTAAACTCGCTACGCTCAAACAACGTTTGATTTCAGTGTGATTCCTATCAGGCTTCAAAACGCTATCCTGAATCTCACTACCCAAACCCCCGCTTCAGCGGGTGGTAGTTGATATGGGTTTATTACTCATTAAGGGTTGGCATTGTGCATACCATTCAGCGAATGCTGCATTATGGTTACTAGCAAGCTCAGTGATACCCAGTTGATGACTTGAATGCAATACACCAAAAACACTGCAATCAACAAAATCTGCCTGTTCTCCACCAAAAAAAGGCTTGTCTTGTAAACCTTCAACAACCCATTTATCAATCGCTTGTTTAAATTCTTTTTCGGGGTGTTCAATATTATGTTTTGCTTGCATCTTACGCGCTACTTTTGGCATGACTAGTGAGCCTGCAATACGCGTAAAAGCAGCTTTTAGCCATCCCATATCAGTAGTATCAAGAATATGCGAAAAATTGGCATATGATACTTTGATTGTAGGATGGATAAGAATGGGTAAATAGTGTACTAATTCATCGTCGACCCACTTTACCCATTGTTCGGTATCATGCTGCATCGGTAATTGACTATATTTATCGTTAACATGTTTAACAATTTTCGCTGATTCGACAATAATTTCCTCATCATCACGTAGCACAGGTACTTTTTTATGTTCTACGAAGTCGATTTCTTTCATACCAAAAGGAGAAACCTCAACCGTTTCATAGGGCTGTTTTGCATAATTCAGTAAAGCTTTTACCTTCCAGCAAAAAGGGCAAGCATTAAATTGGTATAATGTGATCATAATGAATGTGATAAGTAACTAAGGAGGGCAATTGTAGCTTAGA
>CAYNGN010000412.1:0-1461 GCA_964396615.1 uncultured Thiothrix sp.
AGGTAACGGCTTTCTTTGATGAAAATAGCGTTGATGTTGTTATTAATGCTGCTGCTTATACAGCCGTTGATAAGGCTGAGGAAGAAAAAGAGTTAGCATGGGCGGTGAATCAGCAAGGTGCAGAAAATCTAGCGTGTGCTGCGAAAAAGCATAACGCACGTTTCGTGCAGGTTTCCACTGATTTTGTTTTTTCAGATAAACAATCATGTCCTTATTGTCCAGAAGATGCGGTTGATCCTGTTAGTGTTTATGGCATGAGTAAACATGCAGGGGATGAGGCGGTACTAAAAACGTTGGGAGATAGCGCGTTAGTCGTAAGAACCGCTTGGCTCTATTCTTCTCACGGGCATAATTTTGTAAAAACGATGCTTAAGTTGATGCAAGAGCGTGATACGCTGAGTATTGTTGCGGATCAAGTGGGGACACCAACATGGGCGGCAACATTGTCAGATTGCATCTGGAAGCTCCTTGATGGCAATGCATCAGGACTTTATCATTGTGCTGATAATGGTGTTGCAAGTTGGTATGATTTTGCGGTTGCGATTCAGGAAGAAGGTTTGCAATGTGGGTTACTAACGAAAGCGATACCACTCAAACCTATTCGTACCGAAGATTATCCTACGCCTGCGATGCGCCCTACCTATAGTGTTATGGACAAAACACAGACAGAAACCAAACTAAATCTAATATTACCGCATTGGCGAGCAAGCTTGCGGAATATGCTTAAAGAGCTAGAGCTATAAAAAATGATGACAAATACTTATCAACCTAAACGGATTTTAGTAACAGGTGGTGCTGGTTTTATTGGTACTAACTTTGTCTATTATTGGTTGCAACAATACCCCGATTCTCGTGTTGTGGTACTCGATTCATTAACGTATGCAGGAACACGTTCTAATCTTGCTCAACTTGATAAGCATTCAGGTTTTCGTTTTGTGCATGATACAATTTTTAATCAAGAAAAAGTGGAAGCATTACTTCGCGAAGAAGAAATAGATACGATTGTACATTTTGCAGCAGAATCACATGTTGATCGTTCTATCTATGGCCCTGATGCATTCTTTGAGACGAATATTATCGGGACACATAGTCTCTTAAAAGCAGCGAAAAAAGTGTGGATGGATGAAGGGAATCTTGAAAAGAATCATCGTTTTCATCATGTTTCTACCGATGAAGTCTATTGTAAGTTAGCGTTATCTGATCCCGCATTTACTGAAATGACGGCTTATCAACCCACATCGCCTTATGCGGCGAGTAAGGCATGTTCAGATCATATCGTTAACTCGTATTATCATACTTATGGCTTGCAAGTGACGATTAGTAATTGCTCTAATAATTATGGCCCATGGCAATATCCTGAGAAGTTGATTCCCCTGACTATCTCTAATTTATTGGCAGGAAAATCGATTCCTATTTATGGTGATGGTCAGCAAATACGTGACTGGTTGTATGTGGATGATC
>CAYNGN010000412.1:1471-2749 GCA_964396615.1 uncultured Thiothrix sp.
GTATAGAGCTTATTTTGCACAAAGGAAGAGTGGGCGAGACCTATAATATTGGTGGTAATAATGAACAAACTAATATGAGCCTAGTAACACAGCTTTGTGGTGAAATGGATAAGCGATATATTGATGTAGATCATTTTCCTCATAATTCTCTCATTACCCATGTGACTGATCGTCCTGGGCATGATCGCCGTTATGCTATTGATACCACTAAAATTACTACAGAGTTAGGTTATCAACCCATTGAAACTTTTGAAACAGGAATGGGAAAAACATTGGAATGGTACCTAGAAAATCTTTCTGACTGGGAAGTGACGGTTAATTTGTTTGGTGTACATTGAGACCTGCTGATTACAAAAATAATTGGGTTTTTAAGCTCAAATTGTTAGCCTGTGTTGATGTGTGAAGATGTTATACCTGTGTAAATAATGAGTATTTTATTAAGTATTATTATTCCTGTTTATAACCGACAAGCAGGTGTCGAAAACCTACTTAATAGCTTAATCCAATCATCGAACTATCAACATTATCAAAAAAATATTGAAGTTATTGTTATTGATGATGCATCTGTTGTTGCGATAACATTACCTTCTTTACCTATTGATCATTTAATTCTTAGCCGTAATAGGGAAAATTGTGGTGCACCTAAGTCGCGAGAAAGAGGTTTTAAGTATTCTCAGGGCGATTTTGTACATTTTCATGATTCTGATGATGCGTTTTCAACGCAATGGTTGGCAAGTGTTGTAGAGATATTGCTTCATAGACGTGATATTGATATTTTATTAACAGCTCGATATGATATTGATAAGGATAATATTTCACGTTATAGAGTGCAAAAATTCTTTCACAAAAATAGCCATAATATTGACAAAATAAAAAAAAGGCTGCTGTATCGAAATTGTATGGGTCCATTAGGTGGTGTTACTTTTTTTAGAAAGGTTATAGACCCTATTTCTTTTAGAAATTTAGCTTCATGCCAAGATTGGCAGATGTATCTTGATGCTATTAATCATGCTAAGGTTTTAGCAAGCCATCCTGATATTACTTATAATTTTTTTGTTGGTGGTGATGATAGAATTTCACATAATCCGTTAAAAAAAATTCTTGGGTTTTTACAGTTGAGCAAAGTAACCAGAAAAAAATCATTGTTTAGTAAACATATACGATTGTTTTATTTATATACTTGCAAAACGCATATTCTAAAAAGAAAAGGCTTGATAAAGGTTTTTTACAATAAACATCGATTAATAATATGGTTTTATTTTATGCTAATAACGTTAT
>CAYNGN010000413.1:0-1021 GCA_964396615.1 uncultured Thiothrix sp.
GGAGATTGTTTTCTGGGGTAGTTTAGATTCTTGCGTTAACTTACTTGCGTTAGAAAAACAAGAAATGCCTGTCCTTATCACCTGTAATGAGTGTGACAGGGAAAAACTATGTACTCACTTATTAGGCGATTATTTTTCTGTACATGAGCAATCTGTTATTACCATTTATCCTTACGAGTCTAAGCAAATAAAGGACTTAATGGGCACAGTCAAAGATGCCGACAAACTAGTTCAAGTATTACAAAATAATCTTCAATAATCCCTCATCTTGACTATTTGGGCTGCTTTCCTATTTGAAAGTTCCTTCCTTAGTAACTACGTAACAGATAGGAAAGTAGACCAAATAGCCAAGGTTATTATCAATCACATCACTTAATTATATAAATAAAAAAACAGATAGATTGACTGGATTAAATAAGCCACCCCTGACAACAAAGATAACAAATTGATAAAGCTAACCTGGCAAGCCATCCGCCCTTGGCTGACTCAATATCGGATAAAAGCGAATCAAATAAATCATAAAAGGTATTGCCCATATTATGGCTGAGCTGGTAGTCATCAGCATTGTATGAGCTGGAAACAACGGAATTAAAGCTCTTATTAAAGTAGCTATAATAATTAAAACGATGCTAAGTGTTATCCAAATATCTGACTTTAGTTCTCTGCCTGTATGAATAGTTCCAACAATAATCATCACCAATAAAAAGGATAAACCAAATACACCCGTGGTAAGAAAATGACGGAAATGGTTAATGCCGTAAAAACCATCATGCAGATAATCAAATCCCATTAAGCCGTAACCTAGCGCCATGAAAATAAGGATTAACATCAAAGGATAAACAAAAGGTTTAAAAATAATATTTGAGTCATCCAAAAAATAATCATTTAAGGTATTTAGAATAGCGGCAGCAACGGCAAAACCTAACCAGCCGAGCATGGCATTATGTGGATAAAAGAACTCAACAAGCGTAAACAAACTTACCGTAAAAATTGCAATATTATAAGCAGGCGGTCGAGCAAT
>CAYNGN010000413.1:1033-2730 GCA_964396615.1 uncultured Thiothrix sp.
ATCATCAATGTTATCTTGTTCTAATAATTCATTAATAGCTTCGGTTGCAATACGACGTAATGCCAACAGTTCTAACACCATAAATGCGCCGAGTGAGGCTTTAAGAATACTCATAAAATCAGTTTTAATGAGCCCCGCTATTGAGGCAAAAAACCAAGCTTGTAAAACCACAATTGTGATAAACATAAAAGCAAGACTAAAATTTCGCCTGAGTGGATCACCCAATACAGGCTTTGCCACCAATGCCGTTACCCATAACAATAAGGGTAAATGAATTGCAGCGACGGTATAAACCCCCACTGTATCTATCATCCAAAAGGCTATTCGCCCTAGCACCCATAACACGGTTATACCCAAAACGGTTTTACCGACGACGGGCGTTACATCCTCATAAAGCTCAGGAACAGCGGTAAGAATAAAACCGATAATGCCTGCGGTGGCTACGCCAAACATCATTTCATAAATATGCCATGCCATGATGTTAGACATAAACGGCAAGCTAATTACGCCACTCCATGTTAATCCCCAAAGCACAATAGAAATGGCAATATATGCTGGCAATAGAATAAATAAGGGGCGGAAGGCGTAAGCAAGTAGTGGATGATAGTTACCTTCGGGGTAATTATCATAGTGTTTTGTGCCACCTTTTATGTGCTGAAGAACAAGCTCTTCTGTGGGATTTTGAGAAATCATTTAACTTTTGCTCTTTTATTTATACCTCTCACGCCCAAGAATACCCAATTTAGAGTGCGTATATTTTCATCAAGGGCAAGGCGCAAAAACGCAACAATAGTGGGGCTATTGCGAGGTTTTGCAACGTAGCCATTGGCGAAAATATACGTACTATAAACGGGTATTCTTGGGTGCGGGAGGTATAGTTTCATAACCCTCATCCTAGCCCTCTCCCCTATTTTTGGGAGAGGGAACTAGTCTCTTTGCAGGGGTCAAACTCAACTCAAAGGTTTGAATAATAATAGGATCAGCCAATAGTTTTGCTGTTTCAGCATAAACATACGCATCATCACGTTCATGCTGTGGCTTATCAATTGTAAAAGTATGTACAATCCGCCCAGGGTCAACATCTAATACAATAATTTGATTGCTTAAACGTACCGCTTCCATCAAATCATGGGTGATAAAGAAAACAGACAATTTTTTTGCTACTATAAGGTCGATTAGAATTTTTTGGAGTTCTTGTTTTAAACCAATATCCAACGCAGAAAAAGGCTCATCCAAAAATAGAAGCTGCGGCTTAATTACCAATGCACGCGCAAAAGAAACCCGCTGGCGCATACCACCACTGAGATCTTTAGGAAATTTTGTTAAATCATTTTTTTCAAGACCAAAACGTAAGGCAATATCAGTTGCCTGTTGATAACGTTGCACTTTTTTAATACCGCGTGCCTTTAAGCCAAAGGCAATATTATCCAACGTGGTTTGCCACGGTAGCAAACGTGTTTCTTGAAAAGCAAAGGCATGATTTTCAAAGGTGTTTGTTACTTTGCCCTCCTCTACATCTAAAAAGCCTGCACACAAATGTAGTAAGGTAGTTTTACCACCACCACTTGGTCCAACGACGGACACCACATCACCTTCATTTAAGGTGAAATTAATATCGCGTAGAATTTCACTAGGACCAAAACTGTGACTGAGGTGTTGCGCTTGTATAACATAAGTTAATTGCGACACTGCTCCAC
>CAYNGN010000414.1:0-2713 GCA_964396615.1 uncultured Thiothrix sp.
ATTGAAGATGAAGGTATTTCATTGTTAGGCGAATTAATTGATCTCGGCGTAAAGCTTGAATTGATTAACAAAGCTGGCTCATGGTATAGCTATAATGATGTAAAAATTGGTCAGGGAAAAGAGAATGTTAGGCAGTATTTTATCGATAATCCTGAAATAGCCGATGAGATTGAGAAGTTAGTGCGTGAGGAGTTATTGCCAAAAAAAGAAAGCGCAGTAAAGAATGAAGAACCAAATGATTAGCTTCTGAACGTTTTTTAGTTTTCCTCAAATTTCCTAGAATCGTAGCCTGTATGGAGCTTGCGGAATGCAGGTGAAATACCAATAATTTAAATAGTTGCATTTCCTTGATTCTGCAAGCTACATCAAGGCTACAAAAGTATTACCTTGTAACTCAGTTTTGGTGGCTTTGCCATCGCTATAAATTGTATGGATAATAACCAAACTAAACAAGCGTTTGCTCAAGAAAAAGTCGAGCAAGAAAAGCGTGATCAAGATAAGTGTACGCATTTAGCTTATGGTTTATTAGTAAGGCGTGAACATGCCCGCCAAGAACTCTATTGGAAACTCAAGCAGCGTCCTAGCTGTAAACACGTTGATCTTGATGTCTTGTTAGATCAGCTTGAAGTCGAAAACTACCTCAGTGATGAACGTTATACGGAAGTTGCCGTACGTTACGATATATCCAAAGGCTATGGTCCAACAAAAATAGCTTACCGCTTACGTGAAAAAAGTGTGAATGACGTGTATATTCAGCGCTATCTTTATGCGCAAGATATAGATTGGGTCTTGCTGATTACCACTGTGCGCCAAAAACGTTTTGGTGTTGCTATCCCCAATGACCTAAAAGCCCGAGCCAAACAAAGCCGTTTCCTTGCGGGGCGCGGATTTACCACTGATATGATAAGAAACGAGTTATCCCTATGACCAGTCCCAGTAGTGCTGAAATACGCAATCTGTTTTTGCAATTTTTTGCTAGTAAGCAGCATGAAATTGTTGCTTCTAGTTCTTTAATTCCAGGCACAGATAAAACATTGCTGTTTACCAATGCGGGTATGGTTCCTTTTAAAGATGTCTTTTTAGGGGATGAAAAACGTGCTTACACCCGAGCAACCTCTTCGCAACGGTGTGTGCGTGCGGGGGGTAAGCATAATGATTTAGAAAATGTCGGTTATACCGCGCGTCATCACACTTTTTTCGAGATGTTGGGTAACTTTAGTTTTGGCGATTATTTTAAACAAGAAGCGATTGAATATGCATGGGAATTTCTCACGCAAACCGTAAAGCTTCCCTCTGAACGGCTGTGGATTACGGTGTTTGAAGAAGATAAGGAAGCGGCTGATATTTGGTTAAATAAAATCGGTGTTGATGCCTCGCGCTTTAGTTACATCGGCGCAAAAGATAACTTCTGGCAAATGGGGGATACAGGGCCTTGTGGGCCTTGTACGGAAATTTTCTACGATCATGGTGCATCTATAGCAGGTGGCCCACCAGGAACACCCGAAGAAGAGGGTGATCGGTATATTGAGATTTGGAATCTAGTTTTTATGCAGTACAACCGTTCTAAAGACGGTACATTAAACCCATTACCTAAGCCCTCTGTTGATACAGGGATGGGGTTGGAGCGTTTAGCCGCTATATTGCAGGGCGGTCATAGTAATTATGATATTGATATTTTTCAGGGGTTGATTAAAGCGGCGGCTGTTGAGACTCATTGTGATGATTTAACGCATAGTTCGCTGAAAGTGATTGTTGATCATATTCGTTCATGTGCGTTTTTAATTGTAGATGGTATTTTGCCATCGAATGAAGGGCAGGGTTATGTATTGCGGCGTATTATTCGTCGTGCGGCACGTCATGGGCATAAACTTGGACAATCACAACCGTTTTTCTATCAATTGGTTGCACCGTTGGTGATTGAGATGGGTAAGGCGTATCCAGAACTGACAAAAGCACAAGCGCATGTGGAAAAGGTATTAAAAAAAGAAGAACAACGCTTTGCTGAAACATTAGATCAAGGCATGAAAATTCTGCAAGACCATATGGTCGAGATGAAAACAGATACCATTGCTGGAGATGTTATTTTTAAGCTTTATGATACCTATGGTTTTCCGTTTGATTTAACCGCTGATATTGCGCGTGAAAAAGAGTTGCAGGTTGATCAAGTAGGGTTTGATGCCGCAATGGATGCGCAGCGAGAACGGGCGCGTCGTGCCGGCAAGTTTGCGATTGATTATGGCGATAAGCTTGATGTGAATGGCATCACAACAACTGAGTTTATGGGTTATGATGAAGTGACCGTTTCAGCAACGATTTGTGCTTTATTTAACGATGGGCAAGCTGTTGATTCTATTGTTGCAGGCGATAAGGCACAAATTGTTTTGGACTGTACGCCTTTTTATGCGGAGTCAGGTGGACAAATCGGTGATCAAGGAAAGCTTAGTCTGGATGATCATGTTTTTGAGGTGGCTGATACACAAAAACAAGGCGATATCTTTTTACATGAAGGTGAGTTGAAACACGGTACATTGAAAGTCGGTGATACGGTTACAGCAAGTATTAATGATGATCGACGGCAGTCAATTGTTCTGAACCATTCAGCGACGCATTTAATGCATAAAGCCTTACGTGATGTACTGGGTGAACATGTTAGTCAGAAAGGTTCGTTAGTTATGACAGATCGTTTGCGTTTTGATTTTTCCCATTTTGAGCC
>CAYNGN010000415.1:0-2676 GCA_964396615.1 uncultured Thiothrix sp.
GCTACTATAAAATGCGACCTTCCCCTTGCCTTTATGTCGTGTCAAATGATGGTCTTGTTTTAGAATACGTTGTAATTGTAGGGCAACAGGTTTCCCTGTTTCTAAGATCGGTATTGTTTCCCCTGTAATATCCTGAATAGGTTTGAGTAAAAAAGGGTAATGTGTGCAACCTAATACTAAGGTATCTATGTGCTGGTCAAGTAAGGGTTGTGTGTAGCTTTTGAGAAGTTGCAGATCTGTTTTTGTATATATATGACGTGTTTCAACAATTTCCATTAGACCAGAACATGCTTGAGTGAGTACAGTAACTCCTTGGGCATAATGCTGAATCAGTTGTTGTATACGTCGGCTTTGTAGTGTGCGATGTGTAGCAAGTACACCAATGATTTTATTCTCACTGAGTTTTGCAGCAGGTTTAATCGCAGGTTCAACGCCAATAATGGGTAAGGATAAGTGTTGGCGTAAGGTGGCGATTGCTTCTGTGGTTGCGGTATTGCAGGCAACCACTAGTGCTTTGCTGCCTTGTGCGATAAGGTGCTTGGCTAAGCTTAAACTGCGTTGTTGGATAAAAGCAGTGGACTTATCACCATAAGGTGCATTAGCAGAGTCGGCAATATAAATAAGGTGTTCGTGAGGTAATAAAGCATGAATTTCATGCAATATAGAAAGTCCGCCAACCCCTGAATCAAAAATGCCAATGGGGGCATGGTTGTTGTATGGTGTTATTGGGTGTTTATTCACTATAAGCATTTAGTATTGCCTATAATGAGGCTAAGTTCCCTTTGTCTTGCAACCATGCTTTGCGGTCAGCGGAGCGTTTTTTTGCTAAAAGCATATCCATCATGCTATCGGCGGCGGCTTCATCGTCTAAGGTGAGTTGTACAAGGCGGCGGGTATCAGGAGATATGGTGGTTTCTCTGAGTTGTGCTGGGTTCATTTCACCTAAGCCTTTGAACCGTGTGACAGTGACTTTACCGCGTTTTTTTGATGTTTTTATTTTAGCCAGTGTGGCTTGTTTTTCTTCTTCATCTAATGCATAAGAAATAGTTTTGCCGACATCAATGCGAAACAGGGGGGGCATGGCAATATAAATATGACCTGCTTTAACCAAAGGGCGAAAATGTTTAACAAATAAGGCGCAAATTAAGGTGGCAATATGTGCGCCATCTGAATCAGCATCGGCAAGAATGCATATTTTTCCATAGCGTAATTTACTTAGATCATCAGAGCCAGGATCAACACCAATCGCAACGGAAATATCATGGATTTCTTGTGAGGCGAGTATCTGGTCTTGATGGACTTCCCATGTGTTTAATATTTTTCCGCGTAGTGGCATAATGGCTTGGAAGTCGCGTGAGCGTGCTTGCTTTGCTGATCCTCCTGCGGAGTCACCTTCGACAAGAAATATCTCCGTTTGATTAGGATCTTGTGAAGAACAATCAGCGAGTTTTCCTGGCAGTGCAGGGCCGCTACTGATTTTTTTACGTACTACTTTTTTACTGGCACGTAGGCGTTTTTGGGCATTATTAATGCAATTTTCCGCAATACTTTCACCAATATCGGAATTATGATTGAGGAATAAGCTAAAGGCATCTTTTAAGGTACTTGATACTAAACCTGCGGCTTGGCGGGATGATAGGCGCTCTTTGGTTTGTCCTGCAAACTGTGGATCAGCAAGTTTGGTTGAGAGGACAAAACTAATATTTTCCCATACATCATCAGGGGTTAGCTTTAAACCTCTGGGCAACATATTCCTAAATTCACAAAATTCGCGTAAGGCATCGGTTGTTCCTGTACGGAAACCATTGACGTGCGTGCCGCCTTGTACGGTAGGAATCAAGTTGACATAACTTTCTTGTAAAGGTGTTCCACCTTCAGGTAGCCATAACATGGCCCATTCCACTTCTTCGGTATTAGTACTGGATTTACCAATAAAGGGTTCTGTAGGAAGCTTTTCATAACCTTTAACGCCTTCCATAAGATAGTCTTGTAAACCATCTTCATAGCACCATTCTTGTTCTTCATTTTTGACCTCATCGGTAAAATGAATCAGTAGCCCCGAGCATAAAACAGCTTTAGCACGTAGAATGGCATGCAGTTTTTTGACTGAAAAGCGTACGGTGTCAAAGTATTTTGCATCAGGCCAGAAGCGTAGGTAAGTGCCCGTGTTTTTTTGTCCAACTTTGCCAATGACTTTAAGGTCTGAAGCTTTATAGCCATCAGCAAACGTCATCTCATACTCTTCACCATGACGTTTGATCTTAATTTCAAGGCGTTTGGTGAGTGCATTAACGACGGACACGCCAACACCATGTAATCCTCCTGAGAACTGGTAGTTTTTATCAGAAAATTTACCGCCAGCATGAAGTGTATTAAGGATAACTTCCACTCCGGGTAATTGCTTTTCAGGATGTATGTCAACGGGCATTCCCCTGCCATTATCTCTGACAGAGAGCGACCGATCGGCATAAAGGACAATATCAATGCGATTTGCATGACCTGCTAATGCCTCATCAACACTATTATCAATGACTTCTTGGGCAAGATGGTTAGGGCGTGTTGTATCGGTGTACATACCTGGGCGTTTACGCACAGGGTCAAGTCCCGTGAGGACTTCGATATCAGATGCATTATAGTTTGATGTCATGGTGCTTATTTTGGGTTGTAAAGCCTTAG
>CAYNGN010000416.1:0-2666 GCA_964396615.1 uncultured Thiothrix sp.
GCGCTTGCTATCTTTACTAATGGCAGTTCCAACTGGCTTTGTAATCATGTTTGCAGGTTTGTCAACATCAGTATTATTCTCGTCGAGAGAAGATGAAAAATAAATACAGCGTCCCCATCGTCTAGTGGTTAGGACATCGCCCTTTCACGGCGGTAACCGGGGTTCAAGTCCCCGTGGGGACGCTTTTAATCTTTTTGCCCACACTTTCCCTCCTTGATGTTATACAATAAATTTTATATTTATTTAATCAGTCTTAAGTCCCCATCGTCTAGAGGCCTAGGACATCGCCCTTTCACGGCGGCAACCGGGGTTCGAACCCCCGTGGGGACGCTTTATCATTCCATTAGGCATAAAAAAAGCGAGCTATGCCCGCTTTCTATAATGTTAGATTAGGCTAAAGACTTATTTAGTCCATTCTTTATAACCATCCATCTTATGCTCAGTACCATCAGCATAACCCGCTTCATAGGCATCTGTTACACGTTGTTCTTCACGCTCAGGGTTTATAAGATAGCCACCTTGCCATCCTTGTACATATTCTGCATCTGTTCCTGCTTTTTCCATCATTACTACAGCATCATAATATTCTTGGTTCATGTTAATTCCTCTTAAGTAGGGTAATGTGAGTCCAAATTATTTATCGGGTTTAATTTAATTATGGGTAAACGGCTTGATTGTACAAGTTTTTACTAAGCCGTTAGCAAAATGGCTGATTAAATGTCATGCCATCGTCACCCCAAGGTCACCCTCAGCGCAGGCTACTATACAAGTCTATTAGTATGTGCTAAATATCCCTATGGGGATAAAGCCCCTTATGGTCTGAAGATATTCCCGTCCTCTGGGGAATTAAGGTAGAATCGCTGCTTTATTCAATTTAGGATCAATGCCATGTCAGAGTTAGCAAGTAATAGAACTGATGATGAGGAGATGTCGTTCTCCAGCGGTCTTGCGGCTTTTGAAGCAAAAAACTTTCCTCAAGCGATGGCGATGTTAACCCCTTTTGCTGATCAAGGCGATGCTCATGCACAGCATATGTTGGCGATTATGTATCAAAATGGTTTGGGTACGGTGCGTAATGATGAGCGTGCGTATCACTATATGCGGCAATCAGCCGAGCAGGGGTATGCGATTGCGCAACATGGTGTTGGCTTTATGTACTTAGAAGGTGAGTGTGCAGAAAAAAACGGTGAAAAAGCCGTTGAATGGTTTACGAAAGCAGGGGATCAAGGCTTGCAAGGCTCATTAACCACCTTGGGAATGATGTATGAGCAAGGTTCATTGGTAGAGCAAGATTCTGAGAAAGCAAAGGCTTACTACAAAGCTGCTGGCTTTGATGATTTGTAATGGTGATGGATACACATAAGAAACTGGTGGTGGTTTATCACGGACAGGTAATGCTTGAGTTTGATCGTGGGGTTGCCGTGCCTGGCAAGCAACGTCAATACCTTGATGAAATGGATCAACGCATGGATCAAGGAATTAGCTTGGGGGAGGGGGATATTGCCCAGCCTAATCCACTACAGCGAGCTCAATTTGTTGCTAACTCAATGGTCAGTGCCTTAATGAAAGAGAATAATAATCAGGCGATTGCCATGTGTACTTATTTGGCAAAGCGAATTCCTGATTTAGAGCAAGTAAAGGCGATTAGTAAAGATGATGGTGCGCTATCTATTGAGCTTGTGTTTGATCGTAGTTTTGAAAAGGCGCAACAGGAACAGACGGTAGAATTTTCGGATAGTAAGCTGAATTAGGTATGGGTTATTAATGTTATTTATGGAATAATCTGTAGCCCGTTTGATATTCGTAACAGTCTGATTGGTCAATACAACAATAAATTTATAGAGAGAATTTCCGTGGACGAGAATAGAAAGAAAGCATTATCTTCAGCCTTAAGTCAAATCGAAAAACAGTTTGGTAAGGGAGCTGTTATGCGCATGGGGGATGCGCCGATTCCCGCAATGGATGTTATTTCAACAGGATCATTAGGCATTGATATTGCCTTAGGTATTGGTGGTTTACCGAAAGGGCGTGTGGTTGAAATTTACGGCCCTGAATCATCAGGTAAAACGACCTTGACCTTACATGCGATTGCAGAATGTCAAAAAACAGGTGGCACCTGTGCATTTATTGATGCAGAGCATGCGTTAGATCCTGTTTATGCAGAAAAAGTAGGAGTTGATATTGAAAACCTTCTTGTCTCTCAACCCGATACAGGAGAGCAAGCACTGGAAATATGCGATATGTTAGTTCGTTCTGGCTCAGTTGATATGGTGGTGATTGATTCTGTTGCGGCTTTGACACCAAAAGCAGAGATTGAAGGTGATATGGGAGATCATCATGTAGGTTTACATGCACGTCTTATGTCACAAGCATTGCGTAAACTGACGGGTAATATTAAGCGCTCAAATACCATTGTGGTCTTTATTAACCAAATTCGGATGAAGATTGGTGTGATGTTTGGCAGCCCAGAAACCACAACAGGAGGTAATGCGCTTAAATTTTATGCTTCAGTGCGTATAGATATTCGTCGTATTGGCGCGATTAAGAAAGGCGATGAGGTGATAGGTAACAGTACACGTGTAAAAATTGTCAAAAACAAAGTATCTCCTCCCTTCAAGCAAGCTGAGTTTGAAATTCTGTATGGCAAAGGTATTTCATTGTTAGGC
>CAYNGN010000417.1:0-2664 GCA_964396615.1 uncultured Thiothrix sp.
ATGTTCCTCTCTGGTCATAAAGAAGCGTTGCGAGCTTATGAAACGGGGCAAGCATCATTGCATGCTAGAGTAGAGGTGCGTATTAATGATAGTTATATTGATGACGATGGTGTTATTCAAGAGCGTACTCAGCGTGTTAAGACAACGGTTGGCCGTGCTATTTTGGTTGATATTTTACCGAAAGGATTGTCATTTGATTTGCTGAATCGTGTGTTAAAGAAAAAAGCGATTGGTGACTTGGTTAATGAGGCATATCGGCGTGTAGGTTTGAAGGCAACCGTTATTTTTGCTGATCACTTGATGTATACGGGTTACCGTTATGCAACCCGTGCAGGTGTTTCGTTTTGTACAAAAGATATTGTTATTCCTGATGCAAAAAAGAGAATTATTGATCAAGCTGATGAGGATGTGAAAGAAATTCAAAATCAATATGCATCTGGTCTAGTAACTGATGGTGAGCGTTACAATAAAGTAGTTGATATTTGGTCGCGTACCAATGAGCAAGTTGCTAAAGCAATGATGGATGGTCTGAGTTCTGAAACGGTAAAGAATGCTAAAGGTGAGGATGTTGTACAGGATTCATTTAACTCTATATATATGATGGCTGATTCAGGTGCTCGTGGCTCAGCAGCACAGATTAGACAGCTTGCAGGAATGCGGGGTTTAATGGCTAAACCTGATGGTTCTATTATCGAAACACCGATTACCTCAAATTTCCGTGAGGGGTTGAATGTACTACAGTACTTTATTTCTACTCATGGTGCACGTAAAGGCTTGGCTGATACGGCTCTTAAAACAGCTAACTAAGGGTATTTAACTCGTCGTCTGGTTGATGTTGCACAAGATATGGTGATTACTGAGCAAGATTGTGGTACCGAAAGAGGTCTTGTTATGAAACCCATCATTGAAGGTGGTGATGTGGTACAAAAGCTGGGTGACCGCGTTTTAGGTCGTGTTGTTGCAGAAGATGTTTGTGATGATAAAACGGATAAAGTTCTGATTCCTGCGGGTACATTAATGGATGAGGGATGGGTAGAAGAATTGGGTGATATGGTGGTTGATGAGATCACTGTGCGCTCAGCAATTACCTGTGATGTTGATTATGGAATCTGCTCGTCCTGTTATGGGCGTGACCTTGGTCGTGGGCATAAAGTGAATATGGGTGAGGCTGTGGGGGTTATTGCAGCACAATCCATTGGTGAGCCAGGTACGCAACTAACCATGCGTACTTTTCATATTGGTGGTGCTGCCAGTGCTTCAGCAGCAGAGAACAATATTGTAGTAAAGATTAAAGGTACAGTGACGCTGTCTAATGTAAAAAGTGTTACCAATAAAGATGGTAACTTGGTGACGGTATCACGTTCAGGGGAGTTAGGTGTTACGGATGAGCAGGGTCGAGAAAAAGAACGTTATAAGGTTCCTTATGGTGCGATTATTGTTGTTAATACCGATGAAGCGATTGAGGCTGGCACTGAAGTAGCAACATGGGATCCACATACTCACCCCATTATTACTGAAGTAACGGGTAAGGCGCACTTTGTCGATTTTGTTGATGGGGTGACGGTAAATACTAAGATTGATGATGTAACAGGTCTTAGTTCGATTGAGGTAAGTGATCCAAAGTCGCGTGGTGCGAAAGGTAAAGATCTGAAGCCAATGATTCGTGTTTTGGATGAAAATGGAGAAACACTTTATTTTGAAGGTACACAAGTGCCTGTACAGTACCCATTGAATGCAGGAGCTTTAACGAACCTTACAAGTGGTGCTGATGTGCATGTGGGGGATGTTTTGGCAAGAATACCACAAGCCTCAACCCGTACTCGTGATATTACGGGTGGTTTGCCACGTGTTGCTGATTTGTTTGAGGCAAGGAAACCGAAAGAGCCAGCAATACTAGCGGAAATTAGTGGTCAGGTTTCTTTTGGTAAAGAAACAACAGGTAAGGTACGCTTGATTATTACGCCAGAAAAAGGTGAAACGTATGAAGCATTGATTCCTAAGTGGCGTACGCTGAATATCTTTGATGGTGAAACCGTTGAAAGAGGAGAGATCATTGCTGATGGTGAAAAAAGCCCACATGATATTATCCGTTTGCTTGGGCCAACAGTATTGGCTGAGTACTTGGTGAAAGAAATTCAGGATGTTTACCGTTTACAAGGCGTTATCATCAATGATAAGCATATTGAGGTTATTGTTTGTCAAATGATTCGTAAGGTAGAAATTATTGATGGCGGTGATACCATGTATCTTCGTGGTGAGCAGGATGATTTCAAGATTGTGGCTGAAAAGAACGAAGAAATGCGAGCAGAAGGTAAACTACCAGCAACATTCAATCGTTTGTTGTTGGGTATTACTAAAGCATCATTAGTGACGGATTCCTATATTTCTGCGGCATCGTTCCAAGAAACAACTCGCGTACTCACGGAGGCTTCTGTGAAGGGGCAAAGTGATCGTTTAAGAGGTCTAAAAGAAAATGTTATTGTCGGACGTTTGATTCCTGCTGGTACAGGTCTTGTCCATCATCAGAAGAAGCGTAAGATACGGGACGATAAAATGTCGTTCGAGCTGGACGTTTTAGAGTCACTTAGTAATAAAGATGTGGTAGTTGAGGATAAATCAGAAGAGCAGCTTTAAGGTGAAATAGCTGGTTTATCATAAGTATCA
>CAYNGN010000418.1:0-2661 GCA_964396615.1 uncultured Thiothrix sp.
GGCAATTAAGGTCATTATTCAGCAATTTTCTACGTTAATGGAATATTTCCTTGGTGGAATAAGCTGGTTGCCCGATTGGTTAGAAGTAGGGTTAGAATGGCTACTTTACCCACTTTTTGCCATTTTGATTATTATCATTGTTTATTACAGCTTTACCATGGTAGCTAACCTCATTGCTGCACCTTTTAATGCTATTTTGGCACAAAAAGTAGAAGCTAAGTTACTTGGTAAGGAAATAGAAGCACAAGACGTACCTATGCTACACGTTATCAAACGAACCTTGTCAAGCGAGGTAAGAAAAATAGCTTATATGTTGAAATGGTTTATTGCGCTCCTTATTTTAACCTTTATTCCTCTTGTTAACGGTGTCGCTCCTTTTGCTTGGATGGTTTATGGTGCTTGGATGCTTGCGCTGGAATATACCGATTATCCAATGGGAAATCATGAGCTTTACTTTAAGGAAGAGCTTTCTCGCCTCAAACAAAATAAATTTAAATCATTAGGGTTAGGTAGTGCGATTATGTTAATGACGACTATTCCTGTTGTTAACTTCTTTGCGATGCCCGTCGGCGTTGCTGCTGGAACAGTCTATTGGGTTCAACGCCTCAAGCAAAGTGGTGAGTGATTTAGTTTAAACCGTTTAAACGAACGGATAGCACCATTCGCATTAAGTCTGATAAGGATTTTGCCTGCATTTTTTCCATAACGCGTGAACGATGTGCTTCAACCGTTGATTGGGTAATATTAAGATCAAATGCGATGACTTTGTTTCGTTTTCCTGCAACCACTTGTTCTAAGACTTCTCTTTCGCGTTGGGTTAGTTGTGCCAAACGATTCGTTATTTCGTCCTGCTGCATGGCTTGACCACGTTTTTTTGCATCTTGTTCAAGTGCTCGATGAATACTTTCTAAAAGCACTTGATCATTAAAAGGCTTTTCAATAAAATCAGACGCACCTGTTTGTACAGCACGCACTGCCATTGCAATGTCTCCGTGCCCTGTTATCATAATGATTGGGGGGGCAAGTGTTTGCTTTGATAGCTTTTCTTGTAGTGCTAAGCCACTCATTCCTTTCATGCGTACATCCAATACAAGGCAACCAGCACGGTCTGGGTTAAACTGTGCAAGATAAGCCTGTCCAGACTCATAGGTTTCTGCAGGTAAGCCAATTGATTGCATGAGCAACTTAAGTGCATCACGAACACTTTTGTCATCATCAATAATAAAAACGGTTGCTTCATTTTGTAACATTATCATCCCCTTTGTGAGCAACATAAGGTAAATAAAAGTAAAAACTAGCGCCCTTATTGCTAGATTCAACATGAATTCTATCACCATGTGCTTCAATAATACTTTGACTAATAGATAATCCTAATCCCATTCCTTGTGTTTTTGTAGTAATAAAAGGATCAAATAATTGTTCTTGTATCGTGCTACTTAGTCCATTACCTGTATCTGTTACTCTTATTTCAACCATTTCAGTCATTGGGTTTAATGCATTTTCTGTTGTTGCTTTAGTTTGATTGCTAGTTTGAATAATAATATTTCGTTGATGTGGGGAAGTGTCTTCTAATGATTCCATAGCATTGCGAGTCAAATTAATAATGACCTGTTCTATTTGTATTTGTTGGGCAAGTACATGTACATCAGGATCAGCCAGTTCAAGGTGTAGTTTTATAGCGTGACGTTGCAAATCACTATGTAATAGATCAGTGACGGTCGCAATAATCGTTTTTATTGCCACTGATCTTTTTTCAGGTAATTCTTTATGGACAAAATGTCGAATATGTTTAATTACTTGACCCGCACGCTCGGCCTGATCAGCAACTTTTTCCATAGCATCAGCACAGGCTTCTATAGAGGGTGAGCTTGCTTCTGCTTCCAGTATGCGTATGCAAGCACGTGCGTTGGTTGAAATAGCCGTAAGGGGTTGGTTTAACTCATGGGCAATACCTGATGCCATTTCACCTAATGTGCTGAGTCTTGCAACATGAGCCAGTTGTAATTGGTGTTGTTTAGTTTTTTCTTGCGCTTTTTTACGTTGAGTAATGTCACGAAAAACAATAACAATACCAATAGTATTGGCTGAACGCCCTTTAATAGGAGCTGTACTATATTCAACGGCAATACTGCTTCCATCTTTTTTCCAAAAAATATCATCATTGGTGAAATGCGATTGATTATCTTCTAATGAGGCATACATAGGTGAGTCTTCTAGCAGCGCTTTGCTACCATTCTTATGTGTATGATGCAGTAAAGGGTAAATGGACTGATTAATGAGCTCTTTTGTTTGCCAACCTGTCATATCCTGCATCGCTTGGTTGACAAACGTGCAGTTTCCTTGTTTATCGACACCGTATATACCATCAGAAACAGAATTTAAAATCAGCTTGTTTTGGCGTTCAAGACGATGCTTTAAGTTTTTTAAGTACTTATTACGACGCATAAGTGAAGAACTGGTGGCAAGCAATAATAATACAAGGAACAAACTGCCTAAGACCCAATAACGGTAACGCTCCACCGCATCTTGCCATGTAAAACTATTTGACAACGCATAGGGAGGTAATTGCAGTTCTTTTAACAAATTATGTACTTCAGTGTAGTCTTTTTGTAATGACGAACGATAGTAACATTCTTGAATACGAGCAGGATGGTCTAATGG
>CAYNGN010000419.1:0-2656 GCA_964396615.1 uncultured Thiothrix sp.
GTCACATCGTCAATATGCAAGCCTCGCGCAGCAACATCGGTTGCAATCAACACACTATATTTACCTTGCTCAAATTGCTTTAATAAACTTTGCCGCTTATTCTGCCTCACATCCCCTGAAATCATTGCTGCTTTAATATCATTTCCAAGCAAGTAACGCTGAATATTTTCAGCATTACGTTTTGTATTAACAAAGACAATGGTTCGAAAAGGACGTTCTCTTTGTATATAACCAATTAATAACGGGATTTTCTCATTACTTGCAGGATAAAATAGGATCTCTTCAATATTTTTTGCACTAACGGTTTCTGACTTTATTTCTATTTTGGCAGGCATATTCATATGCTCATAGGCCAATTCTAACACTCGCTGTGATAGCGTTGCAGAAAACAATAGATTAAGACGTTTGTTAGGGTCAGGCATACGACGCATCATAAAACGAATATCATTGATAAAACCAAGATCAAACATCCGATCAGCCTCATCCAGTATCAATACTTGCGTATAGCGAAGGGTATAACACTTTTGTTTTAGGTAATCAATAAGTCGCCCAGGCGTTCCAACCAAAATATCAACCTGTTTATCAAACTGCCTACGTTGTTTTTCATAAGCCGTTCCGCCATAGACCAGTGCTGTCTTTAATGAGGTATGTTTACCAAGTAGTTCCGCATCACTGGCTATTTGAATCGCTAGTTCCCGTGTTGGTGCAACAATAAGACAACGAATATGGCCAGCCTTAGCAGGAATTTTATCCGTTGAGGTTAATAATTTATGGAAGGCGGGAAGAAGAAAGGCAGCTGTTTTACCTGTACCTGTTTGCGCCTGACCAGTAACATCTCTACCCTGTAAACTATACTCGAAGGTTTCAGCTTGAACGGGCGTACAAAATTCAAAGCCAGCCTCATCAAGCCCTTGTTTAATTTCAGCAGCGATAGGTAAATCGGAAAAACGGGTAGTGCTAAGATGGTCAGTATTCATACCGACGCAGCATAGCATAATCAGGAACTTAGTGATAATACTAAAAAATAATATTCATCTCGCCCACCATTTATCAAAAAAAGCCCCGAATATATTAAAATATGGTTACTATTCAATCAACAGATAACCTATCGTTTGTTATAAGTTTCAGGGCATCCTTCCCTCCGACATGTGTTTGCCCGCTTATCTGACATATTGTCACAACCTCTAACGTGTTCTCACACGCGCTAGAGGCTTTATTTTATCTCCAAGACACCCAGTTGTCCTAACAACACGGTGGCATAGGAGCCTGCGGGCAATGAAAACTCAAAGCGTAACGTATGCTCATCAAGCACATCAAATGCTAGGTCTACGATGGCAACACGCATTGCTCTTCTTTCTTGTTTTAAACCATGCTCTTCTAGCCCTTTGCATAAAACAGGTTCCATACTGGATATATGTTGTTCAATCTGTAACATATCAGCATGACTATTTAACGCCCCATTCCCCCATAAGGCTGCTGTGGGATGTATATTACCTGTATCAATACGTTGCTGAATATGGATATCACCATCATCAGCAAAACACGAATGACTTCCTTGCAACATAAAAACATCACCCGCTATCGCTTTATTCCATGTCCCTTGCTCAATACGAGTAGCAAGAATATGGTTAAAAACCCATGATCTTGCTGCTGATAAATAAAGACTACGCTTATTACGTCCCTTAACCCGAACATTCCCTTGAAACCACTGTTTTGCCATCACTATATTATGATAATCATGCCCAAAACGTTGCTTACCAAAATAGTTAGGCATTCCTTGAGTGCGCAACCGCTCAACTAATAATGCCAATTCAATACCATCAAAAACGCAATTTCTAATGGTAATGCTGAAATGATTTCCCTTTAGGGTTCCACGGCGTAATTTTCTATCATGACGCGCTTCTTCAAGCAGCTTTACACCTTGTGGGAGTTCAGTCAGCCATGTTGAGGTTGACACATTCCCTTTTGGCAAATAGATACTAAACCATTGTGTGGTTATTGCTTTTCTATCTTTTAAGCCTGCAAAACCAATATCGCGCTTTTTCACTCCTGCTATACGAGCTAATTGAGCTGCAACCCAATCAGTGTTAGCATCCACTTTCTGTATTTTCAGCCAGATATGTTCACCTGTACCGCTAGGGGTGACTTTATCAATTTCAGTGACAATAAAGTCCCCAACTTGTCTTTTCATCACCCCCGTAAAGCAAGGTAGATAAGCCAGTTTAAAAGATGATGATGCTGATAATAGAGAAGCTGTTAACATAGCTGGCATAAATGGCACTCTCAACGTATTATTTTTGATACTAAAATGTGTACTATAGGGGAAAACCCCAATACACTTTCTTGTTTCTTCCAATTTATTTATCATGCACTTTAATAGATAATACATTCAAGCTTATGAGTACAAAACTACTCAGCACATTACAAACCGCTATAACTTATTGACTCAGGATTACATTATGAAACGTAGATCTTTCCTAAAAAACACACTTCTTGCTAGTGCAGCGACTGCGACTGCTCTTGTTGCTCCTTCAGCGCTTGCTAAATGGACAAAAGAAACTTTTGAAGCAGAAGGTTTTGATGCCGTTATGGCAGCTATTGGTGCAGATAAAGCAGAAGCTTCTGATAAAATCACTATCAAAGCACCTGAAATTGC
>CAYNGN010000420.1:0-779 GCA_964396615.1 uncultured Thiothrix sp.
GACCTGTTTGACCTGTTGCTCCAAACGCTCCTGCTGTTGAACGAACATTAGCAACACTCATATCATCAGTATTCGCTGATGGCTCAATATTATTAGAAGCAACAAAAGCATTATCTTGTATATTTTTCACATTGGTATTGCGCTTAATAATATCGGATAACGTCAAGTTATTTAGTTCATCCAGTTCTGTGCCTGAGAACCGATTTTGATACCAAAAACGATCACCATCACGGGTACGTTCAAACTGATCTTTTAATACATGGGTGAATGTCCCACCAAATAAACTATCCCCCTGAGAATTTTCAGCCACCCCCCCCACCCATAAATCAATATCATCTGGGCTTGAATACACTGAAGCTAATCGCTGCCCTGAATCCCCCTTAAATACAGGATCATCAAAACGAGTAATACGATGTAATCCCATTGCTTCGCGTGAATCATTATAACTTGCAATGCCATGATCACGCCCACGCTGGATATTTAATGCAGCAAGATCAAAACCACCTGAACCTGGAGGGCCAAAGAGGAAACTTCTCACATCATCAACCAAATTGGCATCAACAGCTTGCGCTGTATGCGCTGCAAATCCCCGTAAAATAGGATCAATCCCCGCCTCTTCTACCTTATCAGGCCTGAAAAAAGCATCACGCAATTGCAAGTTACCTTCAGGAATTTCACGACCATTTTCATCAAGACGCAAAATATCAGGAGAGAGCATAGTATGTCCAAAACGGTATGCAGCCGTTGCAAACTCATTACTAATTTGTGGTGAAACATCA
>CAYNGN010000420.1:808-2390 GCA_964396615.1 uncultured Thiothrix sp.
ACCATTGCCACCGAGCATACTCGGTAAAAATTCATTGGCGGTAATCGCCTGCATCTCACCAACCACTTTCTTGCGTGCCTCTTGAAATAACTTATTATCATTCCATGCTGGATTTTCTAGTGCTAATTCATCAGCAATATTATTATGCTCACGCACCCAAATGGTATGCATAGAGGTTAAACCAACATTTTCATTCACTCGTACATCACCTGATACAAACTGCCCTTTGTCGTCTTTTGGTAAACGGTTTGCTGCATCAACAATTAACTTACCGCCCTCAAAGGAACGAATCTCATTTTGCACTGCTTCTGATGAACCATAAATATTTGAACCATCAATGACGGCTGTAATATGGTTAGTCTGTTTACGCACTCCATTTTCATCAATAATAGCGACTGAACGATCAAACGGCATCGTTTTATCACCTATGCCTTGTGGATCAAATAACGGATCACCTTGAGGAATGGGTATAGGAACAGATTCACTGTCAACGGTTGGCGTCAAGGTAATATCATGATCAAGAAACTGCCCCCACAACCAGAACATATCACTCAATCCCTTTCTATTTTCAGTGGGTTCGGTCTGTGCAAATACTTTATTACTAATATCCCGTGGGTTAGGCAAACTGGCATACTTTGCTCCGCCTATAGCACGGTCTTCATCTTTTGGAGCAAGATAGCGATAGGGGCTATCGACCTTGCCAATATCAGGATTTTTGAGATTATTAAAGCTACCATCAATAGTATGGTACTGCGTGTCCTTGCCACCAACATGGGTGCTTTGCAAGGTAGACAAACTTAATCCTTGATCTCTAAAAGTAAAACGTTCAACATCACTAACGGTATTAGTATTAGCCGTGTTTTTATTTTCAAAAATAAACGTATCACCCCGAGCCATAATGGTGTAATCAGCAAAGTTACCTGAAAAACGTACCTCGTCACGGCCTTTGCCACCCTTAATAGTATTTTGCCCAACATTATCAATAAAGACATCACGCCCCCTACCACCAACAAGAAGATCGTTACCCTGACCACCATAAAGACGGTCAGCGCCGCTTCCACCATAAAGCTCATCATTCCCATTTCCCCCTAATAACTTATCTCTCCCTTGATCACCAAACAACTGATCATTGCCTTGTCCGCCGTACAAACGATCAGCACCTCTTCCACCATGAAGAGCATCATTGCCTTCTCCTCCCTTCAGCTTATCCCTACCTCGACCACCAAACAATTGATCATTGCCTTGGTCACCATAAAGTGAATCATTCCCCCCCCGTCCTCGAATATGATCATCTCCTCCCCGACCATGAATAACATCACGACGATTACTACCAACTAGATGGTCATCATTAGGCCCGTATTCGTGACCATACTCTTGATGATTACTAGGCTGATTGCCTTTTAACTGTGCCAATAAGCTTTCTATTAATAATAAAAGACTCAATAAACTTTTATTATCTCCCTGCCCATTATTAAACAAAATATTTAAATTATTAGCATTAGCAATATTATTGTTAGCCTGTAATACATTACCACGCTGATGTGTCTGTATATACATACTAGGCTGCTGCTTATGTACATTA
>CAYNGN010000420.1:2427-2654 GCA_964396615.1 uncultured Thiothrix sp.
AGTAGAGTTATGTTCCTTGCAAGCAAAAAAACAGCCTGCATAATAAAAAAATTAAATAGATAAACCAACACTACGCGTCCCTTCGACTAAAAAACATGTCCTTGACACTAAAGCTTGTCTAAATACTGACAAATGGTAATAGCATATACAAATCACTGTCATAATATTTTTTTCCATTCAGGATGATGCTTTATTAACGTTAATGCCTGTTGCAACAAGCTTTTTCC
>CAYNGN010000421.1:0-2649 GCA_964396615.1 uncultured Thiothrix sp.
TCCAATGCTATAGATGTTCAGATAATTACGTTCATATTTTTTGTTTTAGCCAATCCACATGACGGGCTTCTCGTTTTTGCACGCAATTATCTGACTCTACTATAGAAAAGTCTAAATAATAATCTATATTGTTTATATTGTTCTCTATTTTGTTGAGGAGTTGTCAATAGCTCTGTTTTTCTTGGAGAGTTGCTCAATCCAGAAACTGGCTAACATAGTGAGAAGAACGGAGAAGGCAAAAATATAAACACCATAATGAACAGTTACTTTAGCTAATGCGCCTAATTTTACTGAAACTAGCAGTAATGCAACGACAAAAACGTCTAACATTGACCATTTTCCCAAGCGTTCTATCCAGTGTAATAAGTGATCTAGAAAAGATTTTTGTTGATGTGGAATGTGTAAAATAGCGATAAGTGAAAATATTTTAATAAAAGGTAGGCAAAGACTAAACAGTCCAATGACAATAAAGAGTAGCCATTCTTGTTGTTGTAATAATTGAGTCACCGCTGAAATTAAGCTGACACGATTTTCAAGAAAATAAAATTTTTCAAGGGTGAGTAAGGGGGCGGTTATACCAATAATAAGTGTAGCTAACGAAATAATAAGCAATAGATCAATCACAACACCTTGTGCTGGGTGTTGCTGGAAGGGAGATAGCTGTTTTTTCTGCATTAGGAAGCACCCGTTATAGTGGAATGAAAAGATTTTGTTTGACCAATGATAGTAATGATTATTAGTTTTAGCCCTAAGTGTGATACTTATACTAGCACTTTGAGTATTTCGGACATAGTTGATGCTATGATCATTTGAATTAAATAAATAGAAAACAATAAGGAGTTGATTGATGGCAGCGTACTATCATACTGGATTAGCTAAGGGGGCATTTATTAGTGGTATCTTATCGTTGTTTCTTGGACCAGTAACAGCAATCCCTGGGATTTTTATGGGGCATATGGCACGCAGTAGAGTAGAACATTTTCCGCAGCAATATGGTGGTTCGGGAGTGGCTCTAATGGGGTTGCTGTTTAGTTATTTTTCCTTGCTTATATTTATTCTTTTACTAGTTGCTGCGTATTATCTACAAACAAACGGGCAATTAGAGCCTTTGTTAAGTATGCTTGATTCTAGTGAGACATTAAGTAAAGTTTCAGCTGATATTTTTGGTCAGTTAGCTGTTGAGAAATAGTGAAACTTAGCTAAGCATTTTTTTATTGTAGAGGGAAATTCATAAAGCCATTTCCCTCTGTTTTATACCTAAATTTTCTTATTTACCTGATGAATGGCTACCTGAACCCGCTCGACTACGTGAGCTACTAGAACCACCCGCTTTAGAGCTTGAGCTTGCCCCACCGCCCCTTGCTGTATTAGCCTGTTTATTGCCTAATGCTTGTGTATTAACCCCCGCAGAACGCTGGCGATTTAATAAACTACCGAGTAACATGCCCGCCACTAATCCTGCTGCCATTCCACCCATCATTCCAGCGATTGAATGATCTGCAACTCTTTCGCCATCAGAGGCGAGTATGCGTTTATTTTCCGTATCGATTTCAAGCTTGAATATTTCAGGTTCTCCTGAATCTTTTACGCGGTTATCATTTTTATCTTCATAGCCATGAAATGAGCCGTCTTTTTCAAGCGCAACACCGACAGGGCCAGGGTGTGCTTCAGGCTTCATGCTATTCATATTTTTTTCAAATTCTTTATTGAATTCTGCTAATGCAGCATCGCCTTCTTTGTCACTTTTAAACGTTTCCATCGTCGTCGAGGCAATATCCATCACACGATGTAGGTCTGCTTTTACACGCGTATCACCACCGCCACTACAGCCTGCAAGAAGTGATAAGGCTAATACGGTACTGCTAATTAAGAGTTTTGTTGTTTTCATCGTTAAGTCCTTAATAGGTAAATGTTCGTTTTGTTGTTTATTACTTATAAATGATAAGTATAGTGTTGATCATGCACACCATCTTCATAATAGTCTTTTAAAACCCCCGTTTTTTTAAAGCCAGCCTCTAGCAAGGGTGACTCAATCGTGTTGTAGTTTGAAGGGAAAGAAAGAAAAATAGCGCGTCCATCATCTTCTCTGACGGAGTTAATGCCTGTTTCAACATCCTCACGCGTCATCATTGCTTCACCTTGATCATTCCAACCAAAGCTATAAGCATCATCACACTCCGCAATTTCAAATACCGCGTTAAATTGTACCGATACATATTCATTCGCAGGCATTGCGCCTGTTTCGGCTTTAAGGCGCATACCAAGTATATGTTGTGCTTCACCTTCATCATAATAATCTTTATGCGTCAGTTCATTGGCAAAGCCCATCGCTTGGTAAAGATGCAATGCTGCTGCATAAATTGCCCCATCTTCAGGGTCAACATAATCACTGACTTTAACAAATAGCTTACGTGCGCCTTTGTCTTTAATAGTATCAATCAGCTCCTGAATCATCTTACGCCCATGACCTTGATTAGTATGTTCAGCATCAATATACGTCCAACCGAGCCAATAGGTATCTTCGCAGCCTTCAGGTTTGCTATAGCCTGTTACCCCAATCGGTTTGCCATTATGTTCTAAGACATAGTAACCTTCTGTCCCCGCAATTTTACGAAAGCCGCCTTCGGCTTCTTCCGCATCATCTTCATC
>CAYNGN010000422.1:0-2642 GCA_964396615.1 uncultured Thiothrix sp.
CCTGCTGGCGGTTGTTTAAGCAACTCAACCAATGCCGCAGTTTGTTCAGGATTGAGTGGCTGAGGAGGAATTCCTTCTGCTGCACGCGCTTCAACATGTTTACGATAATCAACTAACATTATTTTCTCCTATAATCCTTAATAGTTTTGGTTTTGCGAGCATACCCTATCCAAAAAAAAACACCAAGGAACTTGCTTTTAACAATAACTTTGTTTACAAACACCGCTGAACTATTTTACCCATCGTTAAAAGAGAAAAGACTTATGTATTACACCGTAGAAACAAAAAAATCATTTGACCAAGCCGTAACAGACCTGCAAGAAACCGTTGCTAACAACAAATTTGGGGTATTACACATCCATGATATTGGTGGTACTTTGCGTAGTAAAGGTATTGAGTTTGATAAGCAATGTAAAGTCTTTGAAGTATGCAACCCTGGACATGCCGCTAATGTATTAGCCATTGACATGCGTTTGAATATGGCTTTACCTTGTCGTATTTCTGTTTATACCGAAGAAGGTCAAACAAAAATTGGTTTTATTAAACCAGAGCCTATGTTAGCGATGCTATCTGATAATGCAACACTGCTAGAAATCGCCCAAGAAGTAGAACAAACGATGATAAAAATGGTTGATGAAGCCAAGTAGTGATTTATAGATAATTACATTCACGCTAACGAACCCAGCAAGCCATGTGGATTATTTTTTAATCAGTCTGATTAAAAAACAACACACATGACTTGCTTTTAATCGGTGAACATATAGCTTGGGCGCGGGAAAATTTATGGGAAGCTAAATTTAAGTAAATACACGCTGCACCAGCCATACCGTTGCCACTAACGGGGAGCATCAGTGAAACAACAAATAAAATATGATCAAACCCGATAAGGATATGCCAGATACCTTGTCCAATAAAGGTAACAAACTGCGTAAAACGATTGGTATTTTTCTTCAGTTGGATCTGCTGCTGATCAAGAATAATACCTCCGTGCTGGGCATTCGCTTCAAACATCAGAGAATAATTTAGTGTCAACGCTCCTATTGAAATAGCTACGAAACATATAAAAGTCGGTCGCATCAACTTTAGGGTTTTCAGTAATAAACGGGGCTTCGCGATGGCTCGAGACAATTACTGTGCTGAATAACGTGGTAAAGGAAGTCGCAATCAGGGCGGATTAAGAGTGTTTTTTTAGTTCTAGTATGCATAGGGGCTTTTCCTTGGTTGGTTAGACTCATAACGAGTTATGCCAAGGCTACGCAGACTTAGAAAAAACTGGATTCATATTTATTATAAAAATGTGTTATAAAACTAATTATTTATTTTCACGATTCTCAATTAAATCCTCAACCACAGAAGGATCGGCCAAGGTTGATATATCGCCTAAACTATCGGTTTCATTCGCAGCAACCTTACGCAAAATACGCCGCATGATTTTTCCCGAACGTGTTTTTGGCAAGCCAGGTGCCCACTGAATAATATTCACTTTGGCAATCGGACCAATTTCCTTACGCACTTGAGCCACCAGTTCTGCTTTTAGTTCATCCGTACCCGTTACCCCCATCATTAGCGTGACATAGGCATAAATCCCCTGCCCTGTAATCTCATGTGGGTAACCAACAACCGCGGCTTCAGCAATTTTCTCATGCAACACTAATGCAGATTCAATTTCAGCGGTGCCTAAGCGATGTCCTGAAATATTCAACACATCATCAACACGTCCTGTAATCCAATAGTCACCGTCTTCATCACGTCGCGCTCCATCCCCCGTAAAATAATAGCCTTTAAACATCGAGAAATAGGTTTCGTAAAAACGTTCATGATCACCATAGACAGTGCGCAACATCGACGGCCATGGGCGATCAATCGCTAAATTACCCGCTGCTGGATTACCCAGAATTTCATTACCTTCATCATCAAGCAATAAGGGTTTAACGCCAAAGAAAGGTGCCATTGCTGCACCTGGTTTTAAATCATGCACTCCTGCAAGTGGAGTCATCATATGCGCGCCTGTTTCGGTTTGCCACCACGTATCAACAATCGGACATTGCGCATTCCCTACGACGTTGTAATACCATTCCCATGCTTCTGGATTGATGGGTTCTCCTACCGTGCCTAAAACACGTAAGCTCTTACGGGATGTTGTTTCAACAGGTGTATTACCTGCACTCATTAAGGCACGAATCGCAGTGGGTGCTGTATAGAAAATAGTAACATTATGTTTGTCAATCACTTGCCAAAAACGTGAAACATCAGGGTATGTTGGAATACCTTCAAACATTAACGTTGTTGCACCATTGGCTAAGGGACCATAAACAACATAGGTATGCCCTGTGACCCAACCCACATCAGCCGTACACCAGTAAACATCACCCTCTTTACAATCAAAAACAATCTCATGCGTCATTGCCGCCTGTACGAGATATCCCCCTGTTGAATGCAAAACACCTTTAGGCGTACCTGTCGAACCAGAGGTATACAAAATAAACAAAGGGTCTTCACTATCCATCGCTTCAGCGACACACTCAGGCTCAGCAGCTGCAATGGCCTCATGATACCAAACATCACGCTTATGCCATTCAATCGTTTCACCACCACGCTTGATAACAATACAGGTATGCACATTAGGGCATTTATCCATTGCA
>CAYNGN010000423.1:0-2579 GCA_964396615.1 uncultured Thiothrix sp.
TAAAAATAGGAGCAATTAATGATAATCCAATCTGCACTTTGTTGTTTCCTCGACGATCAAGTCTTCTTTCTATTTTTAAATCAATCGCTGTCCCCCAAGAATGATTACTAATAGACGAACGCGAACCACGCACATAACGACTACAAAGCATACCTGCTGAACTGAGCACATTATAAACATCAGGTTGTTGTTGTTGTTGTTGTTGTTTAATATCTTTCATCACTTTTCTTAGTGAATCCACGGCTAACTTATACCCCGAAACCTTAAAAGGACCAACACTTTTCCCCCAAACGACCTGCTTAAGAAATTTTTTGTTCGTCGGTTCAGAGCAACGTCTTGTGTAACGATCACTCGGACTTCCTAACAAAGAAAGCATCAATGTATTATTCGTGCCTCGCAAACCTTCATTAATATCATTAGGTACTGGAATAAAATTAGTCAATTTAGACATAATATTTCACCCTTGATTAACACAATTAATTAAAAAAACCATTCCCCATAAATCAGGAATCACTTTTTATGATCAAGTCCTTTATACAAAACAACGTTTCTCCTATGATTTAATTATTATTTTTATATTTCCATTATATGAAAATTAAACATATTCATCAGAATTATTTATTTGATAGTTCAGTTTTAGAGAGCATCGATCAAAAAATCAAAAGACCCTACCTCTCTTTCGTCCTATCAAAAGCAGCTTGTAAAGCACACAATTAATGCTATTATTTCTACACAAATAAAATAGCGATTATGAAGTAGTTCGCTTTTTCCAATATCTGTTTCTTTACACATCACAACACAATGGGGCAACTACATTCAATACTTGACTTTAGCAAAAGCAATGCGAGTCATGTAGTTTTCACGACCTTAAAGCGGCTATTAACAAGCCCACACACACAAGGCTAACATGGTAAATTTTCTCAGTAATGTATTCACCTTCCCAACGGTTTTTTATACAGGATTACTGATACTTGTTTTTCTCTACTGGCTTATTTCCGCCTTTGGTTTTCTTGAATTTGAAGCGATTGAAACCGACGTTGATGTTGATTCAGGCGATATTAGCGGGATTGCCACATGGCTAACCAAATTTAGACTAGATGGTCTTCCATTTGCACTAACGTTATCCTTTGTCGTTTTTATCTCATGGGCACTCTGTTTATTCATCATTCCCCTACTAATGAAAGAAATTAACAGTGAATGGGTACGCATTGCATTAGGTTTTTGGATGCTAATACTCGCTCCCACGTTAGCTGTACCCGTTGCAGCCATCTTATTAAGCCCACTCAGACCTTTCTTTAAAAAATTGCGCGAAAACGACCTCCCCCCAACAGCAGAATCTTTTATTGGTGCATCAGGCAGCATTCGCTCAGAAAAAGTCAATCAATCTTACGGTACCGCTGAAGTCGCTGATGGTGGCGCAGGACTCATTTTACAAATACGCGCTGATGAGCCCAATAACTATCAACGCAACGATGACATCATCCTCACTAGCTACTTAGCAGCAACTAACACATACCTCATTCGCCATCAATAACAAATCACCACAACACAAAAACAGGGTTTAACACATGGAAACACTCACCATCACAACACTAATCGGGACAGGTCTTATTGCACTGATTGTCATCGGCCTCCTCGTCTCTATTACCAAATTCTACGTCAAAGTCCCGCAAGGCTGGGCATTGATCATCAACGACACCACCTCCACACCCAAGGTGAAATTTACGGGCGGGATTGTTTGGCCGATTATCAATAAAAAAGAATTAATGCGGATCTCATTAATCACCCTCGAACTCGACCGCCGTAATAAAGAAGGACTAATCTGCCAAGACAATATTCGTGCTGACATTACCGTCGCTTTCTATTTGCGTGTCAATGAAACCCAACAAGATGTCCTCAAAGTTGCCAAATCCATTGGTGTTGAGCGCGCCTCAGACAAAGATGCAGTGCATGAATTATTTAACGCCAAATTTTCCGAAGCACTGAAAACCGTCGGTAAAAAAATGGATTTTGTTAGCCTCTTTGAAAACCGTATTGGCTTCCGCGACAGCATTATCGAAGTGATTGGCAACGATCTAAATGGCTATATCTTAGAAGATGTCGCTATTGATTACCTTGAACAAACCGCAAAAAGCTCATTAGATAGCGACAATATTCTTGATGCCGAAGGTATCCGCAAAATTACTGCATTAACCGCCACGCAAAATATTCAAACCAACGAACTTGAACGCAACGAGCAATTAGCCATTACCAAGAAAAACGTTGAAACCCGCGAAGCCATGCTTGCTCTCGAACGCCAACAAGCCGATGCCGAAGCCAAACAACAACGCGAAGTCGAAAGCATCCAAGCACGCGAAGAAGCAGAAACGAAAAAAGTACAAGCAGAAGAACGCTTACGCTCCGAGAAAGCCCGTATCAACACCGAAGAACAACTGATGGTGCTAGAAGAAAACAAGCAACGTGAAATCGAAGTGGCCGCAAACAACCGTCTACGCGCCATTGGTATCGAAGAAGAAAAAGTCATTCGTGCGCGCGAGCTTGAAATTGTTTCCAGAGAACGCGAAGTGGCTATTCAGGAC
>CAYNGN010000424.1:0-2575 GCA_964396615.1 uncultured Thiothrix sp.
GCGCCAAATCAGGCCCTGTACGCTTTGACCCCCATTGGAAGGGATGATCATACTGTGATTCCGCTGCTAAAGAGTAATGACCATAACGTAACGCTTCATCTCTAAAGGGACGAATCATTTGCGAGTGACAGTTATAACAGCCCTCACGGGTATAAATATCACGCCCGACTTGCTCTAGTGGTGTATAAGGACGCACTGCATCTTTACCATCAGCACGCTTTACATCTTCAATCGTACCTTCGATATAAAATAAAGGCACAATTTCAACCAAGCCACCAATGCTAATTGCCACTAGGGTTAGCACAATGAGTAATACAGCATTCGTTTCTATACTTTCATGTTTAAGCATTTCTCATTTCCTCCTATGTGCTTGCAATAGCAGCTGAATTATTAGCATCTGGCCTAGATTTAGCGAGCCTAATCGTCATCCACATGTTATAGGCCATAAACAACATGCCTGTGACAAAGAACATACCGCCAACGGCACGAGCAATCAGCGGCCCTTCCATAAAGACAACGGTTTCAATAAAGCTGTATTTCAAATTACCAAAATTATCAAACGCTCTTAACATTAAGCCTTGACCAATACCAGAAACCCAAAGTGCGGTGATATATAAAAGAATACCAATCGTTGCAAGGAAGAAATGTACATAAATCAGACTAATGCTATACATCCTAGTATTCCACAAACGTGGCATCATATGATAAAGCGAGCCAAAGGTAACCATCGCCACCCAACCCAAGGCACCTGAGTGTACGTGTCCTATCGTCCAATCGGTATAGTGAGATAAGGCATTGACGCTCTTCAATGCCATCATTGGCCCTTCAAACGTTGCCATACCGTAGAATGACAATGAGGTAATCAAAAACATCATAATAGGATCAGTACGCAATTTATCCCATGCACCCGATAGGGTCATAATGCCGTTGATCATGCCGCCCCATGAAGGCATTAATAATAAAATAGAGAAAGCCGCAGCAAGTGAGGATGTCCAATCAGGAATCGCCGTCCAATGTAAATGGTGCGTACCCACCCACATATACATAAAGCTTAATGCCCAAAAATGAATAATTGACAGACGATAAGAATAAACAGGGCGACCTGCTTGCTTGGGGACGAAGTAATACATCATACCAAGGAAGGCGGCGGTGAGGAAAAAGCCAACTGCATTATGTCCATACCACCATTGGGTCATCGCATCTTGCGCGCCTGAGAACAAACTATAGGATTTTGTACTGGTAAAACTCACAGGAACCGCTAGGTTATTAAAAATATGTAGCAATGCAACCGCAAGAATAAAGGCAATAAAAAACCAGTTTGCGACATAAATATGCGGTTGTGAACGTCGAGCAATTGTCCCCACATAAATGACAAAATAAACAATCCAAACAATAGCAATTAATAGGTCAACGTACCACTCAGGCTCTGCATATTCGCGTGCCTGTGTAACGCCTAGCATATAACCAATACCTGCAATAATCAGTGCGGCATTCCAGCCCCAAAAACAAAACTCAGCAAGCCCTCCCCCCCATAACCGTGCCTGTGAAGTACGTTGCACAATGTAGAAAGAAGTAGCAAACAGTGCATTACCTCCAAAGCCAAAAATAACGCCACTGGTATGCAATGGTCGTAAGCGTCCAAAGGTAATTTGTGCGATATCAAAATTCAAGACAGGCCAAGCCAACTCAGATGCAATATACACACCTGTTGTCATACCAACGATTCCCCAAACAATCGTCATAATCGCAAATTTTTTTACGATATCATAGTTATATTGCTCCACCTGTGGAGTTGCCGCACTATGAGCCATTAGTTATGTCCTCGAAAGTCAAAATAATTTGATAAATTGTATAAGAATACATGAATATTAGTAGTCGTAAATATTCATTCTGGAATTAGAGGTGAAAAAAAAACAAGCACCCTTGTTCTTCGATCTACTTATGACGCATGTCATGAAAATATGATAAATAGCCAAATAATAACAACACTCAATAAGGACAGCGTAACTGCAGCCGATCCCATATCTTTTGCCCTACCCGAAAGTTCATGTATCTCACCTCCAAAACGATCAACCACCGCCTCAATCGCTGAGTTCAATATCTCGACAATCATAACAAGTAAAACACTGACAATCATCAAACTTTTTTCGATTGCCGTCTCCCCCAACCATAATGCCAACGGAATCGCTACGATAAATAGCCATACCTCCTGTCGGAAAGCTTCTTCATGTTTATAAGCAGCTTTAATTCCTTGCCATGAATAGCAACTCGCATTAAGCAGTCGTTGCATGCCTTTATTTTCGTTATCAGCCATTGTTTTATCCTCTTTGTTTATCATTATTTTTATTCGTTATAGCCTTAGCTTATAATTTTTGCCACACCAATATTCTATTGTTCGCAGGCATTGCATAGTCCTGAATACGCTGCATCGCTGATTTTTCTGCTAACGCATCTAGCCACTCACTATCACGAATAGCACTGTGTGGATTTTGCTGCTTTAACCAAACATCAAAACGCGCATTACTTTCGCTGGTATAATTTCCCTGATAATTAAACGGACCATAAACAATCAATA
>CAYNGN010000425.1:0-2568 GCA_964396615.1 uncultured Thiothrix sp.
GCATGGTAATGTGAGTACACCGCAACGCTTAGAGGTATCACAGCCTGTTTTAAGTAATGACGCATTGGATGCTATTCGTCACATTGGTGATATTGATGGTTGTGATTTTCGTACTATGACGCTTGATATGACCTATGCAATTGCACAGGGTGCGGCAGGTATGGCGGATGCTATTACCGTTTTATGCACCAAGGCTGAAGCAGCCGTTCGCGGTCACTATAATATTGTGGTGTTATCTGATCGAAAGGTTAGTGCTTCCCAAATCGCTATCCCATCATTATTAGCCACTTCTGCGGTACATCAGCATTTGATTAAGCAAGGTTTGCGTACTGAAACTGGCTTGGTGATTGAAACAGGTGCAGCCCTTGAAATTCATCATTTTGCAACGCTGGCAGGTTACGGCGCAGAAGCCATTAACCCGTGGTTGGTGTTTGATACGATTGATACTAACCTAGCAAAAATCGCGCCAACACTAAGCCTTGAAGCGGCTCATAGCAACTATATTAAAGCGATTGGCAAAGGCTTGAAGAAAGTCATGTCGAAAATGGGTATTTCGACTTATCAATCCTACTGTGGCGCACAGATTTTCGATGCCATTGGTTTGAAAACGCAGTTTATCGATACCTACTTCACGGGGACATCAACCAAAATTGAAGGCATTGGCTTAGATGAAATTGGTATTGAAACCGAAGAACTACATCGTAATGCCTTTGGTGAGCGACAGATTTATGCACATCACTTAGATGTGGGCGGGGATTATGCCTATCGCCTACGCGGTGAAGTGCATGCATGGACACCTGATTCCATTTCTAAGTTACAACATGCTGTACGCAGTAATTCTGCCAGTACTTATGCTGAGTACACCCAGCTGATTAATGAGCAAAACGAACGGTTGCTTAATTTCCGTGGCTTAATGGAATTCAAATGGGCTGATGAAGCCATTCCTTTGGATGACGTTGAATCAGCGGTGGATATTGTTAAGCGCTTTGCCACGGGTGCTATGTCATTTGGTAGTATTTCCTATGAAGCGCACTCGACATTAGCCGTGGCAATGAATCGCTTAGGCGGTAAATCAAATACAGGTGAGGGTGGTGAGCAGGTTGCTCGTTTTACACCTTTAGCGGATGGCAGTATGAACCCTGAACGTTCTGCGATTAAGCAAATCGCCTCAGGACGTTTTGGGGTAACGACTGAATATCTGGTCAATGCTGATGATCTACAAATTAAAATGGCGCAAGGTGCAAAACCAGGCGAAGGTGGACAGTTACCTGGCTATAAAGTCAATGAGGTTATTGGTGCAGTACGTCATTCTACACCAGGAGTAGGCTTAATCTCACCACCACCGCATCATGATATTTACTCGATTGAAGATTTAGCACAGCTTATTCATGATCTGAAAAATGTTAATCCAGCGGCACGTGTTTCCGTCAAGCTGGTTTCTGAAGTCGGTGTGGGTACGGTTGCAGCAGGCGTATCAAAAGCCCATGCAGATCATGTGACGATTTCAGGTTTTGATGGCGGTACAGGCGCGTCGCCACTGACTTCACTAAAACATGCAGGTTCCTCATGGGAGTTAGGACTGGCTGAAACCCATCAAACTTTAGTGTTAAATAAACTCCGTGGACGTATTAGTGTACAAGCCGATGGAGGTATGCGTACAGGACGTGATGTAGTGATTGCTGCTTTACTCGGGGCAGATGAAATTGGTTTTGCTACTGCACCCTTGATTGCCGAAGGTTGCATTATGATGCGCAAATGTCATCTCAATACCTGTCCTGTGGGTGTGGCAACGCAAGACCCTGAATTGCGTAAACGCTTTACAGGCAAACCTGAGCATGTGGTGAATTACTTCTTCTTTGTGGCTGAAGAAGTGCGTCAGCTTATGGCAAAATTAGGTGTGAGAAGCTATAACGAACTTATTGGTCAATCCGATCGCTTAAATATGCGTAAAGCCATCAACCATTGGAAAGCCAAAGGACTTGATTATTCCAACGTCCTCTATAAGCCACAAGCAGAGGAGGGTGTTGCTATCTATTGCCAAGAAGACCAAGACCATGGTTTAGACAAAGCATTAGATCACGAACTCATTAAACAAGCACAACCCGCCTTAGAAAAACGTGAAAACGTCACCATTGATATTGAAGTACAAAACTTTAACCGTAGTTTTGGCACCATGTTATCAGGACGTATTGCAGAGAAATACGGGCATCAAGGTTTGCCTGAAGATACTATTACTATTAATGCTACAGGCACAGTTGGACAGTCTTTTGGTGCATGGTTAGCAAAAGGTGTCACCATCAGCTTGGCAGGCGAAGGTAACGATTATGTCGGTAAAGGCTTATCGGGCGGTAAGCTAATTATTCATCCTCCCGCAGATTCTGCTTTAGCCAAAGCAGAAGAAAACATCATTGTCGGCAATACGGTGCTTTATGGGGCGATTGCGGGTCAAGTTTACTTCAATGGTGTAGCAGGCGAACGCTTTGCCGTGCGTAACTCAGGTGCAACGGCTATTGTTGAAGGTGTGGGGGATCACGGTTGTGAATACATGACAGGTGGCATTGTGGTGTG
>CAYNGN010000426.1:0-2549 GCA_964396615.1 uncultured Thiothrix sp.
CGAATCAACCTGATTTATCTGTATGCGATAGTATATGGTTTTTAGGAGCGGTTATCCAATAAAATACCACCAAGTACCGATTGCTCGGCTTCAATGGAATGCGGTAGGACACGGGGAGAGAAATCATTCATGCGTATGCACCTCTAACGGCTTTAAAAACAAGCATTTTTGGCAATCGGCGGCAGAATAAAAAGGCTAAAAGGGTATAAAAGGGTATAAAAGGGGGCAACAAGCCTGTGGATTAAAGGCTTTTGTTTGGGGGAAGCAGGAAATGCGAAAAAAGTAATTTTTCCTGTATTACGGTAAACTATCGCGGGCATAGTCAATCCTCTTTCTGATTGGTTCTGTTTGACCCTGTTGTGTTGCTCAAAACAAGGCAGTAGGGCGATTAATTGATGGTCACTATTGGCTAAAAGATAGCAGTGATTTCAAGAGCTATAGTTTAGGCAGACCGTTTGTCGGGTGTGTTTAATTTGAAAAAAATGTGGCTTTCAATGGGTTAGCGTTAATTACCGTTTGTCGTATTGTTGATTTTTCCTTGCTGTGTCCAATCAGGATAAGACAGATTGGCAAAAACTCTGTTTAAGTTACTGATATAATTTTGTATTTAATACAATCACCCTGCTTACCTTTATCTTTGATATAAGTAATAATGGCGCGCTGGGTTGTTTGTATTTTTATTGTTATGTTCACACAGACATGATCTTACAAACAGCCCTTCCTTTTAAATATTTTCTTACGAAAAGTGTCCCTTCTTAAGTTGGTAGCCGCATTAGCTAACCTTTTTTAGGTTTAATGCTATTTAATAATGTTTTTCATTGCGCCCTATGTCAGATTCTGAAAAGATGTTCCATTCGCATCTTCAGGATAGCAAACACATATGTATGAATACATTGATACCACTGACAAACTACAAAACTTTATTGGGCGTATTTCAACCGCATCGTGGGTTGTTATTGATACCGAATTTATCCGTGGCCGTCACTATTTTTCTAGGCTTTGCCTAATTCAAATTGCCACTGAAGATCATCTTGCTTGCATTGACCCACTGGCTTGTAAAGACTTATCTTCTTTTGCCAGCATCCTCTATAATACCAATATAACCAAAGTTTTACATGCCGTTCATCAAGACATTGAAATTTTTTATCAACTCTTCAAACAAATACCCACCCCCATTTTTGACAGCCAAACAGCCGCCGCAGTACTAGGCATTGGTCATCAAATTGGTTACTCCAACCTCGTTTTAGCCTTATTAGGTATCGAGTTGGATAAATCCCAATCACGCACGGACTGGGCAAAACGCCCCTTATCTTCCAAGCAGCTTAATTACGCTATTGATGACGTACGCTATTTACGTGAAATTTACCCACTTCTCTTAACCCAATTACAACAGCTTAACCGTCTTGATTGGCTTACCCCAAGCATTGAGCATAGTACGGCTATCAGCACCTATCAGCCACAACCAGAAGCGATGTGGAAAAAGGTACATGGTAAACAAACGCTCAATGGACAACAACTTGCGGTGTTGCGTGAACTCGCAACTTGGCGTGAAATAACCGCTATTAAACGTAACCTACCACGCCGTTGGTTAACACCTGACCCATTACTCATTGACCTTGCCAAACGACAACCTGATACAACACGCCTGATACAGCGCCTTCACAACGCGAATACAAAGCAACTTCAGCCCTATCATAAACAATGGTTAAGCTGCATAAAAAAAGCACAAAATATGCCTTCAGAGCAATGGCCTGTACCGAAAACATACCAAAAGCCAAGCAAGCCCCAAATCAAGCTGATTGATTTACTTCAACTTGCTGTGCATTACCATGCCAATAAGCACAATGTATCTTCAATACTCATCGCCAACCGTAAAACAATAGAAAGCATGGTTATAGAAGGGAGAAATAAGCTTTCAAATGATTGGCGGGGCGCATTAGTGAATAAAAGCTTTGCCGCTATTATTGCAGGCAAAGCACATGTTAGTATCAATCAACAAGGAGATGTAAACTTAAGCTACAAATAAAGCATTCTCGTTACTTTGTTTAACATATAGCCCCTATTTCTTCTAAGCCCCGAAACCACGATAGTACATAACTTCATCAAAGAACTCAACAAACATCAGCGTCAAAAGTCATTGCTAAGCATACGGTTTTTTGTCCGTTAATAATTCAGCCTACTAGGATTCGCCCTTCAATCTCACTAAACTCGCTACGCTCAAATAACGTTCGGTTTCAGTACGATTCCTAGCAGGCTTCAAACTGTAAACTACTTTTGACCTGTTATTTGCTCCCACACGCCAATGGGAAACAAATAAACCGAGAAAAACGAGAACGCTTATTCTTCCCGATAGCTCTCTAACTCACGCACAAAATCATCAGGCAATGCCAATGCCTTTGCTAATGCATCCATATAACGACTTTCATCAGGATTATTCGGATCAGTAACAAGCATTGAGATAACATAAATCTCTGAAGCAATCGCCTTATCATCGCCCGCCATATTCGCCACTGCACCTGCACTCAGAGGTGTCACCACACCTGACTTTA
>CAYNGN010000427.1:0-2540 GCA_964396615.1 uncultured Thiothrix sp.
ACGGAATCTCTCAATAAGTTCTTCTGTTACCTCACTGTTCGCTGCTGCAAGTACTTCACCTGTAGACGTATCTAGAATATCACGTGCAATGCGTTTTTCCAGCATATACTCCACAGGTACATCAAGGCTTTTTACATCAGCTTGCTCAAGCTTACTCGTATGTCGAGCAGTAATACGACGACCTGTTTTAACAATAACATTGCCATCAACTTCAATATCAAACGATGCTAACTCACCACGTAACTGCTGTGGCTTTACACTCATTTTAATTGTAGTATCTGTCAGTGTCACATCAATATTTTTGAAAAAGGCATCTAGTATGTCAGGTGTTTCCATGCCAATAGCACGCAATAGTACTGTTGCAGGTAACTTTCTACGGCGATCAATACGAACAAATACCGAGTCTTTAGGATCAAATTCAAAATCAAGCCATGAGCCACGATAAGGGATAACACGCGCATTATAAAGTAATTTACCTGCTGAGTTTGATTTACCTTTATCGTGACTAAAGAAAACACCAGGTGAACGATGCAATTGAGAAACAATAACACGCTCTGTTCCATTAATAACAAATGAACCTTTTTCTGTCATTAATGGGAATTCTCCCAAATATACATCTTGTTCTTTTATATCTTTGACCACACCCCCTTTTGTTCCATCATTAGCATGCTTTGGCGCTGGCGCATCCTTGTCATAGATAACAAGTCGAAGCTTCACTCTTAAGGAAGCAGCATAAGTTAAACCACGAACCTGACACTCACGCACAGTAAAGACAGGTTCCCCCATACTATAATCAACATAATCCAACACCACATAATTATTGTAACTAATAATGGGAAACACAGACCTAAATGCACCGTGTAAACCTTTACCTTTGCGTTTATCAACTGCAATATCAAGCTGAAGAAAATCACGGTATGATTCCAACTGAATTGCAAGCAAATAAGGCATCTCCAAAACCTGTGGGGCTTTTCCGAAATCCTTACGTATACGCTTCTTATCAGTAAAACTTATTGCCATCGTTTTTCACCTAGGTCATGATCATTCGGGTTTATAGGAAACTTTGAGTTATACTTACAGACTTAACTTAACACCGCCTGAAAGACTGACGCATCCTCTTCAACATCGACTTGACAAAAAATACATAGAAACTATTGATTTAGCTAATATGCATTTTAGAGCTAAAATACACTGGTATTTAGAATAAATACATAGCTAGCAAAAAACATATTGCCTTTAAGTTAGCAACTTTACTTTATATTAGAATCCAATTAATTACTCAACATTTCTACGCTGCAATATATTCCATCACAAGCATAAAAACTGCTCTAAAAATTAATGAGATTTTGTCATTGTCACCGCTTCACTGAAGCACCAGCTCCTATAATTATTATCAAAGAAGTATTTTTCTACAGCATACTGCAAAATCTACTTTGAAGAAAAGTACAACTACCTTTCTTCAAAACAGACTACTCAAGTACATTCAACCTGATTAGTTACCACTAAGCGACAAAAGGCCGACAGTAAACTGTCAGCCATTTGCTAGCCACTAACGATAAGCGTCAGCAACATAACGCCAAGCCGTTATTTCAAGTCAACGGTTGCCCCAACTTCTTCAAGCTGCTTCTTCAAATCATCCGCTTCTTCTTTGCTCACAGCTTCTTTCAGTGTCGTAGGCGCACTATCAACCATGCCTTTTGCCTCCTTCAAACCAAGACCAGTGATAGCACGAACCGCTTTAATCACTTTAATTTTGCTATCACCAATAGCTGATAAAACAACATTAAATTCTGTTTGCTCTTCTGCAGCAGCAGCGCCATCGGCAGCAACAGGTGCTACAGCAACAGCAGCAGCGGCAGCAGACACACCAAATTTTTCTTCCATATCTGAGATCAGCTCCACAACCTCAATTACTGTCATATTGGAAATAGCTTCCAAAATTTCATCTTTTGATACAGCCATAATAATTCTCCTAAATTAAGCAGTTTCTTCTTTTTGATCACGTACAGCAGCAACAGTACGCACAAGTTTTCCGGGCACTTCGTTAAGGGTACTAGCCAGTTTATCAAGCGGCGCTCTAAGCGTGCCTGCCAACATTGCCAACGCTTGATCACGTGTAGGCATTTTAGCTAATGTACCTAACTCTGATGCATCCATTAACTGCCCACCAAGAGCAATTAATTTCACATCCAGTTTTTTGTTTTCTTTAACAAAGTCTTCAATCACGCGAGCCGCAGCACCAGGGTCTTCCTGAGAAAATGCAAGTATCATCGGCCCAGTTAAACCATCACTCATACATTCAAATTCAGTATCAGTAATCGCTCGCTTAGCGAGATTATTTTTAACCACTCGCAGATAGACATTTTCGCTACGGCACTTTGCACGTAATGCAGTAATATCACCTACGGAAATTCCACTATAATCAGCAGCTATAGCGGAATGTGCTGTTGCAGCAACCTCAGCAACCTCAGAAACGATTTTCTTTTTAGCTTCTAAAGTTAATGCCACGATTTACTACCTCATGGTTCGGTGGAAATCCA
>CAYNGN010000428.1:0-2534 GCA_964396615.1 uncultured Thiothrix sp.
GTTAAAGGGATCAGTATCCTTACAGCGTTTATTAAGGATACTGACCCCTTTTTACTTAATTACCGTTGCTAAAAAATTCATTTAAACTTTTATTATCGACCCTGCAACCGACTGATACCGTTTCAATCGTTGCCTATGCGGGCAGTGCTGGAACGGTATTGCCCCCCACAAAGGTAACGGAAAAAGCAACGATTATTCAGGCACTAGAACGTCTCAATGCAGGCGGTTCAACAGCAGGTGGTGAAGGTATTCGCCTTGCTTATCAACTTGCTGAAGCAAACTACGATAAGAATGCGGTTAATCGTGTCATCTTAGCAACGGATGGTGATTTCAATGTTGGCATTAACCATAAAGAAGCATTGAAAAGCTTTATTGAGCGCAAACGTCAATCGGGTGTTTTCTTATCGGTGCTAGGCTTTGGTATGGGAAATTATAATGATGCCCTCATGCAAACATTGGCACAAAATGGCAATGGTAATGCGGCGTATATTGATAGTTTATCAGAAGCACGCAAAGTACTGGTAGAAGAAGCCTCTTCTACGCTCTTCACGATTGCAAAAGACGTAAAAATTCAAATGGAATTTAACCCTAAAGCGATCAGCCAATATCGCTTAATTGGCTATGAAACACGTGAGTTAAAACGCGAAGACTTTAATAATGATAACGTCGATGCAGGGGATATTGGTGCAGGGCATACGGTAACCGCTATCTATGAAATAACACCTGTTGGTGCAGAAAGCAACACAGTTGATCCGTTACGTTATGGTGCAAAGAAAGCTGAAGCTTCCGAAACCCTTACACCCAGCATAAAACCAAGCGAATACGGTTTTCTAAAATTACGTTATAAATTGCCGAATGAAACGAAAAGCCAGTTAATGGTAACACCCATACACATTGCAGATACCGCTAAAAGCATTGATGACGTTTCCAGCGAAACCCGCTTTGCCACTGCTGTTGCTGCCTTTGGACAACTACTTCGAGGCGGAACGTATACCCATACATACAGCCATGACGACATCATCGCCTTGGCACAATCAGCCAAAGGTGATGATGTTTTTGGTTATCGTGCAGAGTTTATGACTTTGGTACGCTTGGCCAAAACGGCAGAAGGGTTGCGTGTGCAGCAATAAAGAAGAGCAAGCTGTTATTTAACGGTAAATTACTTATGTTAATAAACCAATAATGGCAAAGTAGGTTTATTGAAACGGACATTAGTTCTCGCAAGCAAATGTTCTCTTTCTTAAAAGGGCTAGTAGTAAGGGTGAATAGAGCTTAAAGGAAAAAAAGAAAAACAGGGACTCTAAATGGAGTGGTGTTATTGGGCGATAACATCACTCCATTTTTTTGCTTATAAAATGGGAGGAAAATTTGAGTATTCGGTAGTTTTTTCTCTTTATGTTATTATCAATACATATTTATTGTTATGTATTAAAAGTGATGTTATGAAAACTACCGTAAGAAAAAACTTTGTACTTGAAAAAGCCATTGCCGATCATCTTGAAGCGTTAGCGAAAGAATCACAGCAGTCAATGACCGCTGTGATTCAAGAAATGATTGAAGAACGTTATAAGATGATTAAAGTAAAAAAGCGCCTAAATGGATTGGAACGCATGAAAAATAGTGCTGAAGGGCTATTAACCGATGAAAGTATTCAATCATTGAAAGGCAAAAAACGTGTATAAACGTGTGTTTCTTGATGCTAATATTCTGCTTGATATTTATGATGCGAGCCGCAGTACACATACGTTTAGTATGCAGGCATTGTCTTTTTTAGCGCAGGATAAGGATATTGAACTGTTTAGCAGTTGTGACATTGTGACCACAATTTATTATATTGCCGCAAAAAAAAATAAAGCATTCGCCCTTGATGCCATTATGGCAATGAATGATCTGTGTGAGATTGTTACCTTCTCTAATAATGAAGTGAAAGAAAGCGGTCTATTGATGAAAAACAACCCCGACTATACCGATTTAGAAGATACGATTCAGTATGTGATGGCTAAAAAAATGCAGTGTGATTTGATCTTGTCGAATGATAAGGGCTTTGTGAGTACGGATATTAAGTTGATGAGTACAAAAATGTTTTGTGAAGTGATTGGGGTGTAATAAGCGTGTTCCAGAATCAACGACCCATTTCTGAAAGCGGGCTTGTTTTTAAAATAGTATCTGCCCTCTTTATTTTTTAATAATACTGTTTCACCCTATTAACTTAATGACATTGGCAGCGCCACCTTTAATATAAAAATGACACCTTAATGTGGTTTATTTCTTTAATTTATTCTTTCTATATGAATAAGTGTATATTTTCTCTTTAATATCTTTGTTGATTTTTTTATATGTGTTAGAAGGAAAATAAAGAGTTCAGGGTTCAGATACTGTCTTAAAAAAACAAGTCCTAATCCCTAATCTTATATTTCCCGTATACCCGCCCTAATGACATTACTCAAAAACGAATATCCCAAAGAATATCTAAAAATGGGTACTGAACTAGAGGAAACCGTAGCAGAAATATTAGAAGCGATTAAGAAAAAAGC
>CAYNGN010000429.1:0-2524 GCA_964396615.1 uncultured Thiothrix sp.
AATCAATAATTTTCATGCTGAAAGAGGTCATTACCCTGATATTTAGAGAGGATACAAAAATGTCGTGTTTAGCCACTTCATGAAAGTGTTTAATACATTGTATAATGTGTTTCATGAAAAAGCCTCCCCAACATGCTTATAAAGAAGAAAAATATAGCAACTCCTTAACCTATCTTATTTTTTTCATTGCCACGAGTAGCTTTATTGGCTCGTTGTTTTTCCCTGCTTTTTTAGCACAAACACGGGATATTGATGGCTATTGGGTACTGTTTTTAGGTTGGATAGGGTTTCTCTTTTTCCAGTTTGCTTGGTATGCCGCACCGTTGATGTTACTGGCTGTTTATACATCGGCTCACTCGCCCCGTTTTGCTTTTTTATTAGCAGTGCTTGCCATTATAATTGCTTCTGAAGCCTTTTTATTTGACGAAATACCCTTACGAGAAGCACAGCAGAAAATTTTAGGGTATGGGCTGGGTTTTTATCTTTGGTATGGGAGCTTCTATATTGCAGCATTGGGTGTGCTACAAAAATTGCTTTTATGGCGTGCTTTGAATAACAGAAGAGGGCAGGTTACAAAGAAGAAACAAGGCTGTCCTCCACAGGTTGAGGGAGATTTTGAGCTTGCACAACCAAGAATAGGTGTGGCTAAAAAAATTATTTTTTCGTCATGCATGCCCCCACCATTACCTAAAAAAGAGCATGTTAGTGTTTCAGCTATTATGCCGCCACCGTTGCCTGTTAGGTGTGAGAGTGATGATGTTACACCACCGCCATTACCAAGACGACTTTGTGTGAACTAGAGGGCAGAGCCACTATTGTAGCCTGTAGTCGTAGCCTTGATGTAGCTTGCAGAATCAAGGGGATATATCATAAACATTTGCATTAACGATATTTTACCTATATTTTGCAAGCTGCATACAAGCTACGATTCTGTTATGTTTCTAACCTGTTGTATCAATATTTTTCATTAAACCAAAGCTTTTAATAAAAGGGCCTGCCATTTTTGGGTTTTTCATAATAGCGCCATAATCACCTGTTACAAACTTGAGCTTGCCACTTGCATACGCCATGCCTAAGCCAGCCATGCCAATGCCTTTTGTTACCCATTTCATCCAGTGCTTTCTATCAGCACGCATATCCCAATCAAGGGTTTCACCATTATAATCACCCGCACTGATGCAGACACCCTTTTCAACAACAAAGACACCAAGTGCTTTGTCATCGCCTTTAAAACCACAGCCAATTACCGAGTTGAAACCAATTTCAGCAAGGGCATCTTTTACGCCAGGCTCATTATTCCACTCATCTTTTAAGGCGTTCATCCAATCGTTTGTAAATAATTCAGGCATTTTATTCTCCTAGTGTTGTGTTATTGAATGTAATCTAGTTGTTTAGCGGGTAAGTAAATTCCCTAAACTTGAAAATAGAAGCCATGTAACGTGCTATATTAGCTTCTACTAACGGTTGCTTATTATTTTGTCTTAAGACAAATTCTCTTGCAGCTTTTCTTATAGTAATTAATGATATAGAGAGATAATCCACATGGCTTGCTGAATTCGACAGCGTGAATGTAATGATCTGAACATCTATATATCAACTAGTGGTACTAACTATAGAGTACTTTCACGGTAAATTTAAGAGCAATATGAATAAATATGTCTATCGCGATGGAGAATACGTTATTTTATCAGTTCAAGCAAAATGATTATTTTTTGTTCAATATTGAGCGTGCCTTTGCTGATGCTTTAGAGCAATTGAGGAATTCGCCCACAGTTTTGCCTAAGTCTTTGCCTAAGTCTTTGCCAGAATCGTTATTCTATCAACGTTTTAAAGCAAGCTGGAATGATTTGAAAATAGATTCTTATCTTGTTGAAGGTGGAACATTTCGTTTGCGGCGTTATGCCGTTTTAAAATGGCAAAATGGAACATTGCAGTTAGTGACACCAGAAGCACATTTCCAGAGTGAGCAGTATAATAGTGTCTATGGTGGCATTAATCGGGTTTTTGCGCCAATAACACCTGCTGTGCTTCAAAGCGTATTTTTAAAGATATTGATTGAACAAACGATTATGTTATTTGATGCCAAAGCAACTTCAGCATGGCGTGTGCAGTGTCATCAATTTAGAATTAATGCGTCACTGGCCGAGGCTGGCCAACCAACACCTGAAGGTACTCATCAAGATGGTGCTGATTATGTTTTTATCATGTTGTTGGAGCGGCAAGGGATTATAGGGGGCGTTAGTGAACTGTTTGATAACAATAAGCAGCGTATTGCAACAACGGTATTGAAAAAGGATGGTGATGCGATATTGTTGAATGACAAAGTGTTATGGCATAGCGTGACGAAGATTCAGCCTGCTAAGGGAGTGGAAAAAGGGCATCGTGATGTATTGGTATTGACGTTTCATCACCTGTAGGAGTCATTATAATGGCTTCTCATTCTACAGATGATGAAAACGTTATCGTTACGAGCGGCGTAATAAACGACTATTTGATTGAATAAATTCTTCAATATAGGCTTTGG
>CAYNGN010000430.1:0-2523 GCA_964396615.1 uncultured Thiothrix sp.
CAATACAAAGGCTATGGCGAAAAAAGGTTAACGTAAAACAACTACAGACGTTCACTTATTAAATTTCGACATGGTTCAAAAATACAGTTAAAAAAGTAACAGATTCGTAGCCTGTATGGAGCTTGCGAAATGCAGGTTAAATACCAATAATTCAGATATTGACAATATATTTCCTTGATTCAGCAAGCTGCATCAAGGCTGTCATAAGATTGTTACCTTATATTGAACCATGCCTAAATTTCCTATTAACTATTGCTTGTTATAAGTTATCTATAAACTGCTTGATACGCTTTGCCCCCTGAATACACTCATCAACAGGTGCTACTAATGCTAAACGAATACGCTGCCGCCCAGGATTAAGACCATTCTCCTCACGCGATAAATAACTTCCAGGAATAACATTCACATGTTGTTGTTGGTAAATATCACGGGTAAAAACGGCATCATCAATCGGTGATTCAGGCCAAAGGTAAAAACTAGCGACTGGTTTTTCCATCACCATCACAGGTGATAAAATATCTACCACAGCATCAAATTTCTGTCGGTATAAATCACGATTTTCACACACATGCGTTTCATCCGACCATGCTGCAATACTTGCCATTTGCACCATCCCAGACATCGCACTCCCGTGATAGGTACGATACAGTAAAAACTGCTTCACAATATCAGTATCACCCGCAATAAACCCCGAACGTAGCCCTGGTGCATTGGAACGCTTGGATAAACTATGAAAAACAATACAGCGTTTATAAGCACTATTACCACATGCTGCTGCCACCTCAAGCAGCCCCACAGGTGGCTGATCTTCATCAAGATATAACTCGGAATAACACTCATCGGATGCAATCACAAAATCGTGTTTTTCAGCCAATTCAAGCAACTGTTTTATCTGCTCAAATTCCATTACTGCGCCCGTAGGGTTACTCGGACTGCAAATATAAATGAGCTGACATGCATCCCACGTTGCGGTAGACACCGCATCAAAATCAGGCAAAAACCCCGTTGCTTTCGTACAAGACAAAAACACAACTTCAGCGCCTGCTAATAGCGCTGCACCTTCATAAATTTGATAAAACGGATTAGGCATCAAAACGTTAGCGCCTTTTTTTCGCTCCACAATCACCTGAGCAAAGGCAAACAATGCTTCACGCGTGCCATTAACAGGCAAAATATGTTGATCGGGATCAATACTCGTTGCAGGTAAATGAAAACGTTTAACCAACCAGTGAGCAATGGTTTCTCTTAACAGGGCATCTCCTCTAGTAAGAGGATACGCACCCAATAAACCCAAATGTTCTACAAGTGCTGAGGTAATCAACTCAGGACAAGGATGTTTAGGCTCACCAATGGCAAAAGAAATAAGCGACTTATCTTGCACAGGTTGTATCCCTGCTTTTAATGCTGCAATACGTTCAAAAGGATATGGCTGGAGTTTTGATAAATCTGTATTCATCACGGGTTATGGGTTGTTTTATAAGGGTCACGTAGTATATACCGATGATTGTAGAACCACTAATAGCGAGAGGTATTATCTTTAATAAGAATGATTCTAACTTGTATAAATATTCAGATAACTATAGATGTTCAGATAATGACATTCACTTTTATCTGTCCAGTAAGTCATATGGATTATTTTTAAATCAGCAGGAACTCACTACGTTCAAACATGCTTCTGATTAAAAAATAACGCACATAACTTACTTCTCATTTGTGTACATCATTATTTGACTATCTACTATGTTCACACTTACGAACCCAGCAAGTTATTTACATAAAGATTATTGCCTCATAAATAACAGCCAATATCAGAGACACATCAAGAGAAATTAATGGCAACACATCTGATAAATCGCGGTATTCATGTAATAACCATTCATTACTCTCAGTACGACGAAAATGCTCAATAAATACTCGCTCTGAATCAACCAGCACATAATCCATCAAGGTATCAATGCTACGATAAAGCATAAACTTATCACCACGATCATAACTACGCGTAGAGGGAGACAATACTTCAACAATAACGACTGGATTCAGTAGGGTTTTTTGCTCATCGCTTAAATCAGGTTTGCCACAATAAACTGAAATATCAGGGTAAGTATTTAACCCTGAAGGCGTTTGCACACGCATATCACTGTTCATTGGGTAACAAGACTGGCTAACGGCTTGAGCTTTCAGCAACGCATAAACATTACCCGCAATCGCAGCATGATTAAAAGTTCCGCCTGTCATAGCAAAAACATTACCGTTAAAATATTCATAACGACTATCAGATGCTTCATCTATTTTCAGATAAGCATCTCTGCTGATAATTTCCTTAGCTTGCGGCATAGTAAACCCTACCCAAAAAACACACCCAACAATATACTACAAAATATTAGCTAGAACTAATGCTCTTTCCATGTTGCGAAATGATTTAACGTTTTATCCAAATACTAATGAATAACAAAGGCATGAAAAACGTTTTTAGGCTCTCTGGTTTTTCTCGTGGGAAGTAAAGCAATAAAATACAACACTTTA
>CAYNGN010000431.1:0-2513 GCA_964396615.1 uncultured Thiothrix sp.
TAATAACGATGCCTTAGAAACATTAATTAACAAACACAAGGTTGAATTGCGTCGTTTCCCTGATGATGTACTCAGCAAACTAAAAACCCTTTCTGATGCCGTTGTTACCGAATTAGCGTCTAAAGATGCCTTTGCAAAAGAAGTCTATGATTCTTATCGCCAATACCGTGACAAAGTCGTGAATTGGCATAACTATTCTGAACGCGCCTATTTAAATGTACGCGCCAAACAAAACGAAGTAAACAAATAATGAGCAGCACAATGACGCACACTAGTGAGATTATTAAAGCCGCTATCCGAACCATACCTGACTACCCCAAGGCTGGCATTCAATTTCGTGACATTACCACCTTGTTAGCTGATCCTTCCGCTTTTCGCATTGCCATTGACACGATTGTACAACGCTATTTAGATCAAGATATTCAGTGGGTTGCAGGTATTGAAGCACGTGGTTTTGTTTTTGGATCAGTCGTTGCCTATGAACTAGGTGCTGCTTTTTTACCTATCCGCAAAGCAGGTAAACTTCCAAGTGAAACCATTGGTGAATCCTATGAACTTGAATATGGTGAAGATCGATTAGAAATTCACTCCCATACACTGCGGGAAAGTGACCGTGTATTACTCATAGATGACTTAATTGCAACGGGCGGCACGGCTGAAGCCGCCATCAAACTCATTCGACAAGAAAAAGCACGTGTGGTTGAAAGCTGCTTTATTATTGATTTACCTGATTTGAAAGGCAGCCAGCGTATCAACAACATGGGATGCCCTTGTTATAGTTTATGCCAATTTGAAGGTGAGTAGAGCCTTGCAAAAACCGTTAAAACCCATCAATTATTTACTGGTTGCCGCACTTGATAAAGAAGTTGCTGGACTGGAACAATATGCACCTGTTGTCTTAACAGGTATTGGTAAAGTCAATGCAGCCATCCAACTTTATGCTGGCATCCATCAGTATAAACCCGACGTAGTAATCAATTATGGTACAGCAGGTTCCATTGGAATATTATCAGGATTACTCAAGGTCGATATGTTTGTACAACATGATATGGACGTGCGTGCGCTAGGTGTTGCTCGCGGTGTAACACCTTTTAGTGGCTCTGTTTTACCACCCGCAAAAGGTGTTGTACTTGGCTCAGGAGATTCTTTTGTTACCAATAAGGCAAGTCAGCTTGAAGGGCTGGAAATAGAACTTGACCTTATCGACATGGAAGCTTATGCACTCAATGAGGTTTGCAAACATCACTGTATTCAATTTCATAGTTATAAGTTTGTCACTGATACAACTGATGATAGCGCTCACCATGACTGGAACGAAAATGTTACAAAAGGAGCTGTCTTATTTGGCCAGCTACTCAGTAAGCACTATGGTAAATCTGGATTATTAACATAATCCATAATTAAACCTTCTTTTTCTGCTCTTCGCAAACGCTTCAAAACAATTTCACGCTTACTCGCAAGTGAGCGTGTTGCTACACACTCTTGATACACTAAAGAAACAGGTTGCCGTGTGCGAGTATAACGCGCACCTTTTTTCAGACCATTATGCTCATTAATACGTCTTGTAATATCGACTGTAACCCCAGTGTATAAGCTATTATCAGCACAGCGCGCCATATAGACAAACCATTGGACAGGAGATTTATTACGCATAAGTAGTATTTTTATTGCTCACAACATTTCACACATCCGCCATATCAGTCATATCAGTCATATCAGTCACATTTTTTCATGTTTTAACAAAGACTTCCCATTTATCAAAGCACCTTCACCCTCTATCTGTACCCTTCTATCCTATACACTACCTGAACAGACATAATCTGAACTTATTCGTTTTTTAGTGAGGACAGTACCATGTTAATGTTAGTTCGCTTACCACTCTTATTGTTATTATTCATCTTTACTAATACCTGTTTTGCTAGTATTCATCCATCTAAAACCTATAGCACTAACACTCCAACATTACACATCAATCAACGCCCCTCGTCACCAACAACAAACAAAACAGCAGAAGATTTTTCTACACTTTTACAACGAAGAATACTACAAATCTTAGCCCATCAACTTATTGATGATAATGACCAAACTAATAGAAAAAATAATAAACTCACTGATACTCATTATAAAACAAAAACCTTTTCTGTCAGTATTGATACTGTGAATACTGCATTTTATCGTGTCAGCATCAAAGATAACTTACAAAATAAAGAAACACTTATTAAAATTCCACGTTGACACCAGCTATATCGAAAACAAGATTTTAAATATCAGAAAATACGTTATTTTCAACTAAATCAATAATGTTATACATACACAAGCCTGTTACTATTTTACCCGTTTAAACACTAGTGCTAGAATAACCTCCTATTACGATTATCCGAAAAATATGGCACCTCCTCCCCCTAAACACCTGACAAAAAAAGAATATTTCAAATAGAAACCATTGTTAATAACATAGCTATATAACTATATTCTAATCATGTTGACCCTACCGTATAGATGTGATTATATTA
>CAYNGN010000432.1:0-2513 GCA_964396615.1 uncultured Thiothrix sp.
CACTTAAACCATAAAGTATCGACATACCATAAAGCAACATACCTGATGCGATTGCACCCAAGATAAAATACTTCATTGCTGCTTCTGATGCTTTTGCGTTATCACGATTAAACGCTACCAGCGCATACAAAGCCAATGATAACAATTCCAAGCCTAAATACACCACCAACAGTGTATTAGCAGAAATCATAATCATCATGCCAAGTGTAGCTAATAAACTAAGGAGATAAAATTCACACACGTGAATAAATAAACACGCTCATCATCACTAATAAAACTGAAAGTTTTAATACATTCGCTAGATTATCAGCCGCATACATACCATAAAAAGCTGTTGCTTTATCAGGTGAAAACGCAGCAAGCACTAATAATGCTGTCGTACCTAATACCGCAATAGCACTAATATAAGTAACAAAGCGATGTTTCTCCTTAAGCACAAGATCAAGAAGAAGCACAACACAAGCCATGCTTAATAAGAAAATTTCAGGGATAGCGAGCGCTATATTCATCGATTCCATCCTAACTAAGGTGCTAATTTTGTTTGTGATGCAAGATGAACAACTTGTTCTACCGATGCACCCATAATATTGGTCAGTGGCTCAGGCCATAAGCCCAGCATGATAACGGCAAAGGCGAGTGTTGCCAGTATGATAAACTCACGTCGGTTAATATCTGTTAACAAAGCAACATTATCATTGGCAACACCACCAAATAGAACCCGCTTTACCATCCACAAGGTATACGCAGCACCCACAATTAAGGTAGTCGCAGCAAGGAAGGCGATCCAGAAGCTTGCTTGGAAACTGGCAAGAATAACCATGAATTCACCGACAAAACCTGAAGTACCAGGCAAACCTGCATTTGCCATCGCAAAAAGGACGAAGAACCCCGTAAACAGAGGCATCGTATTAGCAACCCCCCCATACGCATTAATATCCCGAGTATGCATACGATCATATAAAACACCAATACAAAGGAACATAGCCCCTGAAATAAAGCCATGTGAGACCATTTGTACCATACCACCTTGAATGGCCAAAACACTTCCCTCATAGCTTCCTGTATTGCCATAAATGCCATACATCAAGAAAAAACCAAGCGTCACAAAGCCCATATGTGCAATGGATGAATAAGCCACTAACTTTTTCATATCACGCTGTGCCAGTGCAATAAAGCCAATATAAACAATGGCAAACAAGGACAGAAGCACGATCAACCATGTTAACTCACGCGAAGCATCAGGCACGATAGGCAGCGTAAAACGCAAAAAACCATAGCCACCAATTTTCAACATAATAGCGGCCAAGATAACCGAACCACCTGTAGGTGCTTCAACGTGCGCATCAGGTAGCCATGTATGTACTGGCCACATAGGAATCTTAACGCCAAAGGCCAATAAGAAAGAGAGAAAGATCAGTACCTGCGCAGTCATACCAATCTCTAGTGAATGCATATCAAGAATCGAAAAACTATTACCCTTGCTGTACATATACATCAAGCTAATCAACATAAAAACAGAACCTAAAAAGGTATAGAGGAAAAACTTAATCGTTGCATAAATACGATTCTCTCCTCTCCAAATACCAATCACCAAGAACATAGGAATGAGAATTGCTTCAAAAAACACATAAAATAAAAGAGAGTCTAACGACGCAAAAACACCATTAACAAGCCCTTCCATAATGAGAAAAGCCGCCATATACTGTGCAGGTTTCGTACGAATAACATCCCATCCCGCCAATACAACTAACACAGTCATAAAGGTATTTAACAGGATAAGTGGCATAGAAATACCATCAATACCAAGATGATAGTAAACATTAAATGCTTTTATCCAAGAATGGTTTTCCTCAAATTGCATCTGATGTGTTGTCACATCAAATCCTGTCAATAAAAGCAAGCTAACTAAAAAAACAAGCACAGAAACAGCAAGTGCAACGGGACGAGAAAGCTTATCGCCAAGCGCAATCACGATCACACCACCAATAATAGGCAGCCAGATAACGAGACTTAGTATTGCCCATCCTTCCATAAATACTTCCTTTAAATACCTAAATGCCTAATGACATTAATCTATGACATTAAATCTACAAAGCTACAGACCTTAATCTACTTAAATCTACAGACCTTCTATGATTGAACTTGAGCTGTTTTATAGATAATCCAGCTAATGAATACCAACAGCCCTATAATCATCGAGAAGGCATAGTGATAGGTGTAACCTGTTTGTATTTTTCTAAACAGAGCAGAAAAAGCGCCAATTAACTTAGCAGTTCCATTGACTAAGAAGCCATCAATAATCATTCGATCACCAATACGCCATAAACCTTTACCCAACTTAACAGCACCATTAGCAAGGAACTTCTGGTTAAATTCATCAATAAAATACTTATTATCCAGCAGTGTGTGTAACCATCTAAATTTATTATAAAACCACTCCGCAATGGACGGTTTCTTCAAATAAATATACCACGCTGATCCCAAGCCAGAAATCGCTAACCAAAAAGGTGGAG
>CAYNGN010000433.1:0-277 GCA_964396615.1 uncultured Thiothrix sp.
ATGTACAACTCTCTATTGGTTTTGACTATAACACCAATGAATCCCAACGAAGTTTTAGAAAAAACCGCAGTCGTAGTGCATCCATTCCTCTTGGTGTCAGTTATGGGATCACTGAGAAATTAGAAGTCAATGCCTCCGTTCCGTTGCTTTATAACCAAAATGAGCTTATTGACCCAACAAATGTTGCAAAAGATAATCAGTCTGGTATTGGTGACTTATCGTTAGGCGCATCGTATCAATTAAAAGCTGAAGCCGAGACCTCACCGTCACTCACGGT
>CAYNGN010000433.1:288-2503 GCA_964396615.1 uncultured Thiothrix sp.
ACAACCCCGACAGGAAAAACAAGTAATGCCATTAGTTCTGGCTTTTGGGGTGTTTCAACAGGGCTGAGCGTTGCAAAATCCATTGATCCCGCAGTGGTCTTTTTTAGTATGGGTTACCAACATACCTTTGACGAAAGACAAAACGGCGTGGTGATACAACCTGGCGATTCTTTTCAATACGGCTTTGGTGCGGGCTTGTCAGTCAATAGTGCGGTTGCCTTTTCAGGACGCATCTCAGGTAGCTATCAAAATGAGAACAAAGAGAATAAGCAAACCATTACAGGATCAAGCGCAGAATCAATTACTTTTATTGGTGGTATGTCTTACCGCATTAATAAAAAAGCACGGCTTGAAACAACCCTTGACTTAGGGTTATCAGAGGATTCTGGCGATGTGGGCATTGGTGTTACCTATCTCTGGAATTTATAATGACAACATTAAAAAGTATCCTATTTCTCTTGCCATTTATGATCAGTTTTACTACCAGTTTGGGCTGCTCCAAACAACCTGTTATCAGTAACACAGGACATGCTATTGATACCTCAAACCGCAATGTCACTAACTGGGAAGCATTACGTAAACAAAATATCATTATGCAACAGTATGATTATTCGTGTGGTGCAGCCTCTTTAGCAACGTTAATGAAATACTACTTTGATGATGACATCAGCGAGAAAAGGCTACTGAATGATATTAAACAACTTTTTAGCAAAAAAGAATATGCCCGTATTGAAAAAGACGGTCTGTCTTTTTTAGAATTAGCAAAAATCAGTCATGCAAAAGGTTATCAATCTGCCAGTGTACGGCTAAAGCTTCCTGCCTTACGCCAATTGTCAGGCCCTGTGATTGTTTATATCGAGACAAAACATTATCGGCATTTTGCCGTATTGCGCGGCATAAAAGAAGATAGGGTTTTTCTTGCTGATCCCAGCCGAGGCAATATCCGCTTGCCTATTAAAGAGTTTATCCGTGCATGGAAAGGAGAAACGTTTGTGCTTGGTAAAAAAGGCTTTGGTACACCCAATAAGCATTCGTTAGCGGTATTACACAACGCAGGATTTCGCAATGAATTGGAATTATTGCGTCAACCTCTATTACAACGCCTCAAAATAAGCCGACTAAAATGAGCATAACGAATCAAGCTGACACCTATCGCACGACACAAAATAAAGATAAACAGTTCTCTTATTTGTTTATTTTTATGTTTTTGCATGGCCTCTTTTTTTCTATAACTAGCTTTGCAGGAGAACAAGAGGAAATTGGCTTAATCACCGCTATCAGTGAAAAAAGCAAAAAAACAAAGATAAGAGCAGAGTTACAACAAAAATTACAGGCATTACAATCCTTAAAACCTCAAGTAACCGCAAGAAAACAAGATGATAAGATGGTCTTTATAGATGCCATTGCCAAAGGCGAGCCACATGTTCTGTTAACCGATTTACGCGCACTAGGGATGAAGTCAATAGCCGTGCATGGGCGAATTATTTCAGGACAACTGCCCTTATCAGCCATCAATAAACTGGATGCGCTCTCTTCATTAAATGAAGTTAAACCCCGCCAAATGATCACCTCACAAGGTTCGGTGCACTCAAAAGGCGATCGCGCACAAAAATCAGATACTGCACGTCAAAGTTTTGCAGTCGCAGGTAAAGGAGTCACCATTGGCGTTTTATCCGATAGTTACAACTGTCTAAACGGCGAAAAAAAAGATAAGGCAAGCAAAGACCTGCCAGAACATGTTTTAGTCGTTGAAGAAGCGCTAGACTGTGAAGGAAGAAGGGATGAGGGGCGCGCTTTAATGCAAATAATTCATGATATTGCACCGCAGGCAAAGCTTATTTTTCATACAGGAGACAATGGTCTTGCCAACTCTGCAAATGCCATCCTAAAGCTTGCCTTCCAGCACAAAGCCGATATTGTCGTCGATGATATGAAATCAATATCCGCCAATTTTTTTCAAGAAGATGCGATTACACAAGCAATCAATAAAGTGGTGAGTGCAGGGGTCACTTATGTCACTGCCGCCGGTAATAGTGGGCGTAACTCCTATCAACATGCTTACAACGAATATATCAATACCGCTTTCACCCTCAATGCACACGATTTCGACCCAAGTTCTACCGTCGATATTTATCAACGCATCCATGTCGTAGAGGGCTTTGCAATCAATCTATTACTGCAGTGGGCTTCGCCAGCGTACTCCATTAGCGGTTCC